>JAFLCP010000038.1 GCA_017303505.1 Planctomycetota bacterium
CCGATTTAGATGTAATTGGCATGGACCGCTCCACACACCCTACTCAACCCAAGGACTACGAGATGATGTTCTCTTCTCTGATGCGAATAGTAACGCTCTTTATGTTGGCCATACTTTTGCAGTTCACAACGGCCAGCGCGGATGAACCGGCCGTCAAAGCTCCACTGAAAGTATTCATCCTCGCGGGCCAATCGAATATGGAAGGACATGCGGAGATTCGCACTTTCGATTACATCGGCAAAGATCCAGCCACTGCCCCATTACTCAAAGAAATGCGGAATCCTGATGGAACGCCACGTGTATGTGACAAAGTGTGGATGTCTTATCTGACCGGACCCTACGACGGCAGTGCTAATGGCGAAGGTTTAGGAAAACTCACTGCAGGTTTCGGCGAAAGAGGAGACAACCCAACCCGACTCAGCCAAAAAATAGGGCCAGAGTTTACCTTCGGTATCTTTATGGAAAAAGAACTCAAGGAACCGATCCTGATCATCAAGACGGCCTGGGGGGGCAGATCGCTCAATACAGAATTTCGTCCTCCGAGCGCCGGACCGTACAAGCTACCCAAGCAGATTCAAGATGAATGGAACAAACATCCACAAGGTGCCCATGGCGTACCCAAACTGGAAGATCGCAAGAAATGGCAAGAAGATAAGGAGGCTGCTTCCGGTGTGTTCTATCGCATGATGATTGAACATGTGAAAAAAGTGCTCGCAGATCCCGCTCGAGTTTGCCCCGCCTATGATCCTACAGCTGGCTACGAAATTGCAGGCTTCGTGTGGCTTCAAGGTTTCAACGATCTCGTCGACGGTCAAACTTATCCCAATGACAATTACGAAGAGTATTCACGCCTCCTGTCCCACTTTATCCGCGATGTCCGCCAAGACCTCGACGCTCCCAAGATGCCATTTGTGATCGGAGTACTCGGTGTCGATGGCGAGAGAAACGTGAACTTCCGCAAAGCGATGGCCGCTCCAGCCGCTATGCCTGAGTTCCAAGGGAATGTTATTGCCGTTGATACCGCTCCGTTCTGGGATCGCGACATCGAAGCCGCATTACCTAAGCAGGGCGAATACAATGAGATCGTTGGCATCGCTCATACACTGAAACCTGACGGCACACTCGACACGGAACGGAAATGGGATAAGTACTGGCAGCCGATCGGTAAGCCTCTACCTGGAGAGCGAATGTGGCGATTCGTTACTGTCGATGCCACCGAATCCAAGGACAAACTGAACGAATACACCGACAGAAGATTCCGTGACATCACGCTGCCAACTGGCATGGAGAACTGGTTCATGCCCGAATTCGATGACAGCAGTTGGCTGCAGGGCAATGCACCGATAGGCAAAGGCGTATGGAACCACAGCGGCATCAAGTTAGACCAACATGGCTCACCTTGGGGCTCAGGCGAATTCTTGCTCATGCGTTCGACGTTTGAAGTGGACAACCTGAACTATGATTCCTATCGCATCGCGATCTTGGCTCGCCAAGGGTATCATGTTTACTTGAACGGTCACAAAATTCACACCTACATTTGGTGGCAAGATCGCCCGCAATACCGGTCTATCGTCCTTGAAAAAGAGCAGGTTCAATATCTCAAGAAAGGGAAGAACGTTTTGGCGGTCTATGCCAACGACCAATACTCCGCAGACGAAAAGTCTGACCATTATGGGGCGCTTGATGCCTGGATTGAGGGCATCACTGCAGCAGATCAGAAGGAGCTCGAACTCGCTTTAGAAGAAGTCTTGTCGCCCAAAGATCGTGAAGCCCTTGAAGGAGCATCCAATGGCGGCTATCACTATTTCGGCAGTGCCAAGATCTTTGCCCAAATGGGTAAGGCGTTTGCCGAAGCGAATCTTAAACTCATGAGAAAGTAAAGAACATCATTACCGCGCTGGCTGCGACTCACTCAACGCCAGCGCATCCACCTATACCGACGAAACGTACCATGATTCAGATCCGCCAAGCCCTATCTTCCGACGTCGAAACCATCACCCAATACAACATCGCGCTGTGTCGTGAAACCGAAGGACGAGAGCTCGATCCCGCTACAGTAACTCAAGGCGTCAAACGCTTTGTTTCTGAACCAAACCGTGGAAAATATTTTGTAGCTGTGAGCGATGGCAAAGTGGTAGGACAAACTGCGTATACGTTCGAATGGAGCGATTGGAGAAACGGAGAGATTTGGTGGATTCAGAGCGTCTATGTGCATCCCGATTTCCGCAGCCAGGGCGTGTTCCGCACTCTCTTTAACCACATTAAGGAACTCGGTGAAGCGGATACCGATTGCTGCGGCATCCGTCTCTATATGGAACAAGACAACGCTACCGCTCGTGAAAGTTATCGCCGCCTCGGCTTCGGCGAAACGGGATATGTGGTCTTCGAGCGTCTGTTTGCTTAGATGGAAGATAGCACGGCCTTTGTGGTCGGCAAATGCACTCATCACCGAGGCTGGGCTGGAAGTCCGGCGGCCAAACGTGCCTGTATCGCAAGAACCTAGCCTCCGCTCCGCTTCGGCTACGGGTTAAACGATTTGCGGCCAAACACGCGTGTACCGGGGGAAACCTAGCCTCCGCTTCGCTGCTGCTACGGGTTAAACGACCCACTGTACATGTAGTGCGGCGGGGCGGGAGTTAGATTAAACTAAGAGGAGTCGACGCACACGAGCCCAGCTGAAATAGGCCAATTGTAACTGCCACTGATGGAAACGCTTGATGAATAGGGTAACGATCGAGGGGATCGCTCGAACATTCGCACTCGCTTGCATGCTACTTGCCATGTTCCTCAATGCGGCGTTGGCAGTGGACGAGGTCAATGCCCCAACATCTAATACGGCCACTGAAGAAGATGCTGATGGCTCTGATGGCAACTCTGCAGAGAAACTGGCAGAGCTCAAGCGAACCGGAATCGAGCGCTCACAATATCGAGCTACTCACAGCGCCCACTCGGCCATTGAAGGGGAATCGACAGCTCCGCCTGAGCCACGCCTGGCAGAATTCAAGAGCACCATTGAGCCGATCCTAAAAGATGCTTGTCTCGATTGTCACGGCTCCGACGATCCACAAGGTAATATTCGAATCGATGCGCTCGATCCCAACCTATTCACGGGTAACGACGTCGATTGGTGGAATGAAATCTTTGCTGTTATTACTAAGGGGGAAATGCCACCTCCAGATAGCACGGCTCTCTCTAATGAAGAGAAGCAGAAGATCGTCGATTGGCTGTCGCATGAATTGCAATCAGCCTCGATTGTCCGCCGCAGTTCGGCGGCCCATTCTTCTTTTCGCCGCCTGACTCGCTACGAATACAATCATGCTCTTCAGGACCTTCTAGGTCTCCCTTGGGATTTTGCAAAGGATCTTCCACCAGAAGCCAATTCCGAAGATGGCTTTAAGAATAGTTCCGAACACTTGCATATGTCCGCCACGCAGTTCGAAACCTATTATGAGTCCGCCCATGCAGCCTTAAGCCGAGCCATTCATCTCGGACCCAAACCGGAAACATTGTATTGGGGTGTCTCGATGACCGACATCTCCAAACTGGAATGGCCGAAACAAGAAGAAGAGGAAGAGAAGATCCGACAAGAGTTCAAAGATGCTCCCGAAAAGCTCGAGGAAGAACTTGCAAAACTAGAAAAGAAGTTCCAGCGTTCGCATTCGCGCAGCTATTTTCGAGATCTCTACAATGGTCGCACAGCCGTCTCCGAGTGGGAATACTACGAAGCTAAATACGCTAACTTTCCTGAAGCTACCTTGCCAAACCCACCCGACGAATTCGATCATGTGGCAATCTTACCCGCCGGTCATTGGATCAATATCGAGCTTGGAGACCGCCTTCCCGATCAAGGCCCAATGCGTGTCCGCGTCAGAGCTTCACGCGTCGACTCAACCAAAGATAATCCGCCAAGCCTACAGCTTTGGTTTGGTTGGCAAGCCAGCAACGAAGGGCGGGCACTGCTCCCCGTAGCCAAACACGATCTAGAAGTAACATCAACTCAAGATGCACCAGAGTATTACTCGTGGGAGTTTGAGCTCGGCGAAATCTATCCTCGTAACTCCGTTCGCGGTGTTTCACCGATGGGTGATACACCTAGTCCATCCGAGTACATACGCTTGGTGAATTCTTCTGCTTCGGCGAACGACATTCAAATTGAATATGTCGAGGTTCAATCACCCGCATTTGATACATGGCCACCTCGATCTCATACCGACATTTTTCCGAGTCGAAATGAATCTGAGAATGAAACGGATTATGCAACACGCGTCATTTCCAATTTCATGGCAAAAGCGTGGCGACGTTCCGTATCCAGTGAAGAAATCTCACAAAAAATGAAGCGGTATGCTGAGATTAGACCTGACTGCGAAAACATGGAATCCGCCACGTTGGAAATCCTCGCCTCCGTGATTGCCTCGCCGAATTTCCTGTATATTGTCCCGATTAAATCCACCGCAAACCAATCAGCTGAAACGCTTCCCCAATCGAGTGCGCGCGAATGTATACCCAACGCTGAGTTGGCAACGCGTCTTGCATTGTTCCTCTGGAGCAGCATTCCAGATGAAGAACTTTTGCAAACAGTTCGGGATGGAACTTTAGCAAATAGAGATGTACTGCGAGCACAAGTATTGCGAATGCTTGCCGATCCCAAAGCCAATCGTTTCGCGGAGCATTTTGTCACGCAATGGCTCAACATAGAACTTCTCGACTTTCTCAACATTCAACAAAATGTTCCTGGATTTGATCCGCTGTTAAAGGAAGCGATGCGACAAGAGCCGATCGAACTGTTCCGCGAGATCATGCGAACGAACGCGAGCGTATTAGATTTTCTGCATTCCGATTACACGGTCGCTAACGAACGTTTGGCGAATCACTACGGGATCGACGGCGTGTACGGCAACAACTTCCGCCGAATTCCCCTCAAACCTAATGACGTTCGCCGGGGCGGTTTGTTAACTCAAGCAGGCTTGCTAACGATGAATTCGGATTATCCAGACTCCCATCCCCTGAAACGTGGCAAGTGGGTTTTAGAAAGTTTGCTCAACGATCCCCCGCCGCCACCACCTCCCGCTGTTCCCCAGATTGATTTGGCAAACCCTGAGATTGCCAAGATGACGTTGAAGGAACGAATCGAGGATCACCGTAATCATCCCGCTTGTATGGCCTGCCACATGAAGATCGATCCATGGGGAATTGCGTTCGAGAACTACGATGCTGTTGGCCGATGGAGAGATGAAGTCAACGGGAAACCGATCGACGCTTCGAGCAAACTCTATAACGAACAGATGCTGGATGGCATAGTTGGCCTAAAGTCGTTTCTGTTAGAGAGTCGGCAAGATCAGTTTGTGCGGGCTATGGTACACAAATTGTCCACCTACGCCTTAGGGCGTCCGCTGAGATTTACCGACCGAGCTGACATTGAACGAGTCACCACCCAGGTGCGATTGCAGGGTGATGGACTCAAAACCATGATTACAGAAATCGTGTGCAGCGAATTGTTTCGCTGCCGATAGACGAAGTACAATTGGGATGATCGAGAAAGCCTGTAAGGAAATGTTATGCCCATAGATCTCAACCGCATGGATCGGCGCCGCTTCTTGCGAGGAACTGGCTTGGCCCTGGCGATTCCAATGTTGGGCTCCCTGCATCGAATGGCTCGTGGGGAGGAGAATTCTAATCCGCGCAGACTCGGTTGTTTCTATTTTCCAGACGGCGTACCAATGCCGTTGCCGAATGATCCAGCCTACCAAGATTGGTCTTGGTTTCCGCATGGCAATGGAGCTGACTTTAAATTCTCAAAATGTATGGAGACCTTGGAACCGCTACGGAGCGAACTCACCATACTCTCAGGCTTTTCGCATATCGCTGCGAGAAATGTGCACGGGCACAACAACGCAGATCAGTTTCTTACCGCAGCTTCGCTGGGCCAAGGGGATCAAGACTATGCCAATACGATCTCACTCGATCAAGTGTATGCGAGTCACATCGGTGACCAAACGAGATTCTCGTCTCTAGTCATGTCGACCGATGGCGGTACGGGCACAGCACGTGGAACTCACACTATCTCGTTCGATAAACATGGGCGTCCGATTCCAGCCGAACATAGGCCCAAGCACGTTTTCGATATGTTGTTTGTCAAAGCAGATGCTAAATCCGCGAAACGTTTAGCGATGAGTCGCAGCGCTCTGGATGAAGTATTGCAAGATGCCAAGAACCTTAAACAAGATCTCTCGATCGAGGATCGGAAGAACTTAGACGAGTACATGGAGTCTGTACGTCAGGCGGAGCTCAAAGTAGAAAAAGCCAAGAAGTGGCTCGATGCTCCTTTGCCTAATTTGGAACGCGAACCTCTGAACCTCGAACTCACCACGGATCAACCGCGTGAGTATCTACAGATCATGTTCGAGTTGGTGTACCTCGCGTTTCGAACGGATTCGACTAGGATTGCGACCTATCAGATCGGTCGTGAAAACGCTATCGGCAGAAGTGATCATTTATCGCGAGCGGTCGGATTTAATCTGGCTCACCAACTATCGCACGAGACAAAGCATCCAGATGGCTGGAAGAACTTTGGAATCTATTGTCGATTTCTCAATGAAGAGTTTGGCCGTTTCGTTGAAAAGTTACGGAGCACTCCTGAGCCTAACGGTAGTGGAACAATGCTGGATAACTCGCTGATTTTCTACGGTTCCGCCTCCAGTGCATTCCATCTATCGCGCAATTATCCGCTGATTCTGGCGGGTGCCAAGAACATGGGCTTCCAGCACGGTCGCTACTACAATGCTGCCGGTGATAATTTCCAAGGTGGAGCTTGGATGGGAGATCGAGAACCTTGGCAAGATAAAGCCACTCGCGAAGACATCCCGCTCTCTAATCTCTTTGTTACGATGCTGCAAAAGCTCGGAGTGCAAACCGACTCTTTTGCTGATAGCACGAGGGCTATCGCGGATATTTGAAGCGGGGGAACCGCGAAAGGTACGAAAATCGCGAAAGAGGAACGTGCTTACGCAAGCTACAGTGTGTCTAAATTACAGGTGGGTCGTTTAGCCCGTGCGCCAAAGGCTAGGCGTACAGCCGTTTGACTCGTCAAATTCAAAGTCCAAAACGCTTTCCATGTTAATGCGATCGTCAATCACGTAATCTTTATTGGATTACCCTGTTTCCACTGTCTCGCGCGGAGTTTAGAGAGTAGTGACGAGAAAACAGAAACGAGAGTGTCAGCGACAGTGTGCAGTCCAACGGTCTTTGCATGCACGACGCGGCCTAGCCTTCGGCACACACATGACGGTGGGGCAGAAAGGAGAGAGAAGAAACTCGGTTCGAACATTCCGAACACTTGTTTCTTCCCTTGGCACCACAAAGTCTGCTAAGCCCTTATGTTTCCTTAAAGTGTCAACTATGTCCTGAACCTGTACCAGAAATTGAAATCCAGGTAGAGTCAGCGACAGTGTGCGGTCCAATGGTCTTTGCACGCACAACGCGGCCTAGCCTTCGGCATACACATGACGGCGAGCCGGAAAGGAGAGAGAAGAAACTCGGTTCGAACATTCCGAACTCTTGTTTCTTTCCTTGGCGTCACAAAGTCTGCTAAGCCCTTATGTTTCCTTAAAGTGTCAACTATGTCCTGAACCTGTACCTGAAATTGAAATCCAGGTAGAGTCAGCGACAGTGTCCAGTTCAACGGTCTTTGCACGCACAACGCGGCCTAGCCTTCGGCATACGGGTTAAACGATTTGCTATTGCAAAGTCGCAACGGTGGTGATGTGAATTGGCTCGTCACGATCACAAGACATTCGCCGCTAGGAAATGCCCGTCTGCGACAGAATCTGCAATTTATGTGCAGCGGTTTCGACGAAGATCCATTGGTTGTGCATAAAGAAGTTTCAATTGCTCACGCAAAGCAGCCACTCAACACAGTTCGGACCGCGTCTTCATGGTATAATGGAGATTGCTCGATGCACTGGAGTATCCTAGTTCTACCCTCCCTCCCATAAGCCGTCGCCACACCTGCCAGCGCCGTTTCTTATCCGATTGTCGCACCAATTGATGCTGACTGCCCCACCTTTGGTTGGCACGTTGTTCTATTCATTTTTCGCGAGTCATAAACATGTCACATTCCTCTCCGCTGGATAGTCTGTCGCTCTGGTTGCTACTCGCATTCACGACAGTACTAGTGTTACTGTTTATTGAAGCGGGCTTTCGCCTAGGGATGTATCGCGTGAAAGTCAGTGAGTCAGAAGTTCCGTCGCCGGTTGGAACGATTGTCGGCTCAACTCTCGGTCTACTTGCCTTCATGTTAGCCTTTTCATTTAGCCTCGCAGCCTCCCGATTCGATGCGCGACGTCAGACCGTGGTCGAAGAAGCCAATTCCATTGGTACCACGTACTTGCGAGCCGGTCTGCTTCCTCAGCCCCAATCCGCTGAAATTCGTGCTCTTCTGCGTCAATACATTGATTCGCGTTTAGAAGTCGCCCGCACGGGCGACGTGGATCTGGCGTTACGTCGCGCAGACGAGTTGCATCTGCAACTTTGGAATAAGGGGGAGGCCATTGGTAAAACTCATACCGACTCCATTATGGTGGGCTTGTTTCTTGAGTCGCTCAATGAAACGATAGACATTCACTCCAAACGCGTGCTTGTAGGACTAAGGAGTCGCTTGCCCTTGGTATTGTGGCTCGCTTTATTCTTGCTGACTGCGTTTTCAATGATGGGTGTTGGATATCACGAAGCAATCGCTAAATCTAAGCGATCTCCCGCGATTCTCTTGTTTGTATTTGGGTTCGTAACTGTACTTGCACTTGTGATCGAACTTGATCGTCCCATGGATGGTTTCCTCGCCGTAAACCAAGAAGCAATGGTCAACTTAAAATCTCTAGTCGAACAACTTCCCTGATGAGGGCGTTCGGCGCGAATCGCTGCATACTGTCTGTGCCCCTCCTTTTCATGATTTATCTTGATTCGTTGTGTCTATACTGAAACGGTTGGATGTGCAGCGCCCAAGTTTGATTTTTCATGATCCAGAACTTAACGGCATCCAATATGGGAGCAAAACATGGCCAAGCCGAATAAGACTAAAATCGATACTCCAATCGAAACAAGTCCTTCACTTCTTCCCTTTACCTCACGTAAAGAACTACGCGAGTTTGGAAAGCAGCTGCGGGATAAATGCCCACGGCAAAGCCATTCTCAATGGAAGCCGCCCATACAACGCGCAGATCCCTTGGACTTAATTTTACAAGCGAACGAAGGGCGAATTTCGGAACTTGTTCCCATACGGCACGGGAGGATGCTCCAATCCCCCTTTGCCTTTTACCGTGCAACCGCCCTAAATATGGCGGCGGACCTTTCTACCACTCCCATCAGTGGACTTCAGGTGCAAGCCTGCGGTGACTGTCATCTGTTGAACTTCGGTGCTTTCGCAACACCCGAAAGAAGAGTCATTTTTGACATCAATGATCTCGACGAATCATTACCCGCTCCGTGGGAGTGGGACGTTAAGCGACTGGCAACCAGTTTCGTCCTTGCCTGCCGAAACAATGGTTTCGGTGAAGAGACTGCTAGAGACTCTGTACGCCATTGCATTCGTTCCTATCGTGAACGAATGGCGGAATGCAGTGAAATGACAGTGCTTGAAGTCTGGTATTCAAGTATGGAAGTTTCCGACTTTATTCCCAACATTCGCGACAAAGAAGCCCGTGAACGCGTTGAGAAGCGTCTTGCGAAGGCCCAAGAAAGAAATGTGCTTGAGAATGATTTCCCTGAGCTAGCAACTTCTGAAGGCTGGAGTCCAGCAATCAAGGAAAACCCACCCTACGTATTCCATCCTCGCGAAAAACAATATTCCGAGCAGCTCGCGATTTTCCAACAAGCATTCGCGAACTACCGCGAAACCCTTCAGGAAGAACGTCGTGTTCTCTTGGATCGATTCAAAATAATGGACTTCGCCGTGAAAGTTGTGGGGGTAGGAAGTGTTGGGACGATTTGCGGCATCATTCTCTTGATGGCAAATGAACAAGACCCACTGTTTTTGCAATTGAAGCAAGCAGGCCCTTCCGTGCTAGAGGCATATGCAGGCAAGTCCCCGTACGCTAACCATGGACAAAGAATTGTGCACGGCTGTAGGTTGATGCAATCAGCCAGCGACCTCTTTTTGGGTTGGACGCTCGGGCAAAAGGACCGGCACTTTTATGTTCGTCAACTGAAAGACATGAAGATCAAACCGCAGGTCGAGTTGTTCACGACGAGTGTGATGCTTCAGTATGCCGAATGGTGTGCTTTGGCCCTAGCGCATGCTCACGCGCGCTCTAGTGAACCAGCCAAGATTTCTGGCTATCTTGGTAAGGGTGAGAAATTCGACGAGGCTATCGTCGAGTTTGCAACTTCATACGCGGACCAATGCGAATCCGATTATGAATCGGTAAAAAAGGCGGCCAGAGAGGGTAAGATCGAAGTTTTCCAGGAGCATGAATGATCGGTTAACTCATCAACTCATTTGGTTGTGGTACATCTTGCATAAGTGCTTTCATTTCATTCTTGCTGGACCTCGCCTTCTCTCACATTAACGAACAATCTCCAGCTATTCGACATTAATCGTACAAGTTTTGTTCGAATACAAGATGGCTTTACCATAGCCATTTCGATTCTGATTTGGGTATCCGCTCTATTACTACTGCGTAACAGGGTATCTATCATCGCGTTTTCATGACCCGCTTTTTGGTATCACGCCGATGCATTTCGCGGCATCAGTTCTCCTGGGCTGGAACATCTCTTCAGTGAAGCAGTAGAAAGACTGGGTACTGAATAACATGATGGCAACAGAAAGAGTGCTAGCTTCACTCAAAACATAGCACCACGAATCCTATGTCCACAAATCGTTTCTCCGAGACGCTGACAAGGCAACAGACAGAGACACTTCGTTTCAGTCCGATAACTTTTTACCCGGGAAACAGATATGACTTGCGTCACGCTTACTGAGATCATTGTTGTCTTAGATCGTTCAGGCTCAATGGAGAGCATCCGTGAAGCCACCATCGAGGCATTCAATGGTTATGTGCAATCGCAGATGCAGAGTGAGGGCGAAGTTCGCCTTTCTTTGGTTCAATTCGACCATGAGTATGAGGAAATCTCGACAAACCAACCCATCTCACATTTCCAGCCTCTATCGAATACGACGTATGTACCTCGCGGTAGTACTGCCTTATACGATGCCGTCGGCCGAACCATAATGCAAACAGGTCAACGGTATGCACAACAGCCGGAAGAGAACCGCCCAGGTTGTGTGATTTTCGTTATCCAAACGGACGGATTCGAAAACGCAAGTCGAGTTTATTCTTCGAAACAAATCCATGACATGATCAGCGAGCAAACCAGTCGTTATGCTTGGCAATTCGTGTTCCTGGGTGCTAATCAAGATGCCATTGCATCCGCTGGACAGGTCGGGATATCACCGCAAGCTGCTCTTTCTTACGACGCGGATAAAGCTTGCACCAAAGCTGCATTTGAAGCTCTAGCCCAATGTACTTCTGAATATCGACGAGGACGAGCGCGATCGCCCCACACGGCTGGAAATTGGCAGTTCAGCTCCGAAGCTAGAGCAAACGCTAAACGCAACTAGTACTGGCAAGCTTACATGCACCGAAGGCTGCATATCATCCAAAGTTCACCAGGTCCTCAGACCTGGTGGATTATGGAGTGAGTTGAATTGCTTCTACGATCTTGCCTCGCAACTCGGGCAAGCTCAATTCCGTAAACCTCGGCCTAAGAGTGTCGATCGCATTTCGGCATGCATCGAGCTTGATATCTTCTTGCGACGAAAGTACTCTTCCGCCAGCCCAAAGCTCACGCGCGATCGATTCTTCGCTCCGTTCTCGGTTCAACTTTGCACCAATTACTTGTCGCTCGAATTCAATAACCTGGTCAGACGATGCCAAGGGGAATATTGCGATTCGTCCGGTAGTGTCGCCCACCGCAAGACATCGTTGCTGTGGACTAAAGGAAACGGCTGTCGGCTGATCGTTCATGGCTAACGCGAGGACCTCGCGGCGATCCTCTATTGCGAACATCCGAACAAGCTTATCACTACCTAGAGTCACCAAGCGACTTTGATCAGGAGAGATCGATATCGAATTGACACTGCCATCATGTGCATCCCCAATCCACTCCTCAATCTGATTCTCTGCATTGAGATGAAGGATATCGCCGCTTTCCGTTCCCATGTACGCCTGAAACGGTGTTTGCACATAGATAGACTTCACGACGCGAGGCAAGTCTATAGTACTTCGCTTGACAATTTTTCTGTCATCACCGATCTCCCAAATATGGAGCTTCTTCCCTTCGGTTGCCACGATTAGATTTCGTCCATCAGAAGAAATCGTAACAGCTTGAATTTTATCATCGTCTATTTCAAGAACGTCGACTTGCGTTCGTTTCTGGTAATCGATGATTAGTAGATGCAGGCGTTCTTCGGGTGAACCACTCATCGGATCGCCCCAACTTCCGTTTTGAAACATGAGGAGCCAGGGGAGGTCTAATGGCCGTGATACCTCTTGAGATCGCTTCCCAGCAACGATCTCAAAATCGACTTCAGGCTGATTCGTCGTTGAAACAGCGTTTTGTTCCCAACGATTCCATAGATACATCTGAATCGCTCGGTCGCCGATAAACGTGAGGGTCGAGTCCACCTCAAATGGTTGCTTGGTTTCCTGCGTTCGTAGGTCCACGATGTGAATCCCTGCCTTCTTGTCATAACTTGCAGCGACTCGGCCATTTTCAGAGATGCAACTTTGATACCCCTTCAATTGAATCGATCGCGTATTTGAGATCATGGCATTGGAATGTACGACAGCTATTTCAGGGGCTGTCAATTCACCCGGGCCATGTACAACAAAAGGAGGAAAGGAGGCGGCTGCACTTGCTCCAATGAGTTCTTTGTCGGATGCCCATGAAACTTGACTTACGGGCCCTCGATATTGAAATGGGTCGTTCCAAGATTGAATTTGGTTCTCCATATTCCAATATCCCCACTGGTTTTCCCCGTAATTGACAATTGCTGATCTAAAGTCGACCGCGATGGAGCGAATTTGAGATGTGTGCGGAACAGGCAACTCCCGAATACGATCATTCAATAGGTTGGGATTGGGCAAATCATCTAACAATGCAAAAGACTTGACCGGCTCTCGGACCAAAACCCGCGAATCTGTATCGCCAATGCAAGCCAACATACTCGTCCGGACGCGACCTGGATCGACAAGCACATCGGGTACAGCGCCAACACGGTCCACTCGAAAGCCATTTTCAAAAACGATTTTTTCTCGCAGGCAGTTCCACTCAAAGGCTTCTTCGGGTGGAGGCGGTAACGGATAATCCCATAGCTGAACCGCATCGAAGGTTGCCAAATGTATGTACCAGGTTCTAGCGGATTGTTTATTCCAAGCGATCAGTGTGTTCAGATCACCAAAAGCAATCTTGGTTGGACCGTCTTTAGAGATATCTTGAAACTCCTTCAACTCTTCGGTGTCCAAACGTACGATGGCGACAGACTTTTCTTTAAGCAGTGCCACCATAGCCCCATCGTCTGCGATTGAGATCTTTTCGGCCCGGAAGTTATCAAAGGGTAGCTTGATCTCGATATTGCCCTGCTTCCATATAGCCACTTCGTTACTTTGATTTAATGCCGCAAGCGTCTCTCCGTTTCTTGACAAACAGACCTGTCGCCAAGTGGAGTTGTAGGTCGCATGTCGCAGCGGTGAGTTCTGTTTAACATAAGTTTTTCCGTCCCATTTCCAAAGTTGAATAAATTCACGATCCGCAATGGCGATCGTCGAACCATCTTCTGATATCGGTATGTCGTCGGTGCTACGAATGGAAAGCATGTTTGCTGGAGTGAGCATAGTCCCTGAAAACAGTTCCACTTTCGTCTTCATATCGAGGACGACAAGGCGACGTGAACGTGTCCAGATTGCGACTCTTTGAGAATCAGCTACCAAGCGTAACGCGACAATAGGATCCTCGCCGTAATCCAATACGATCGGTGTTATGTCCCCGAACACACGATACCAAGCGATCCACCATTCAGGTCCACGCGGATCGATCAACGAACCGACTTTTGGTTGCGCATTGAAAATCGCTTGCTCGAGTCGTTTTGGATGCATGGCGTTCCAAGACTGAGACAAAATCGACAACTGTGCTTGGTAAGCATCCGACTGGCTCTCCACCAATAAGGCTTTAATCCGTCGACTTCCCTCCTCGACTTCAGTTTTTGCTTGCTTCTCATTCTCGATCGCCCGTTCTAGTTGCTGGTTCTGTCTGGTGAGCTGCGCTAGAAACCCGACCAGGATTAAGAATGTTACCATGACCAGAAAGCTGGTAATTTGTGCCAATGCACGATGTTTGCGAAACCAACGTTGTGTGGAGGCGATGACATGATCGGGTAAGGCTATAATCGGCTCATCTGCAAGATAGTTCTCGAGATCCTTTTTGAATGCTTCAACGGATGCGTATCGATTCGACTTATCTGCCGCCATCGCTTTGCAGCAAATAGCATTTAGCGCTGGCGGCGTGGCAGCCAAGAGGCTTATGGGTGGAACGTATTCGGCGCGTTGTGCGAGCGTTAACGAGTTAGGACCATGGTAGGGAACCTGGCCTGTGAGAATTTGATAAAGAATCGCTCCCAGAGAGAATTGATCGGATTGAAAGTCCACTTCAATCCAATTCCCTAAAGCCTGCTCCGGGCTCATAAAAGCGATGGTGCCGATCGTTGAACCAGTTCTTGTTGCCTGTAACGCATCGCTGGAAAAGTCCGGAGCAATTTCTTTTGATGGACCACGCTCCGCCTCATGAAGCTTTTTGGCTAATCCCCAATCCAATACGAGAGTCTCACCATACTCTCCCAACATGATGTTACCAGACTTTAAGTCGCGATGAACGATGTTGCGGCTATGGGCAAACGAGACAGTATCGCAAACGTTGATTAAGCTGCGCAAGAGTTGGTAGGCTAAACCGGTGGACCACTTTTCGATCGGACCCGAGTGCAATTGTCGAATGGCGTCTTTCATGGTCGTGCCTTGAACAAAACGCATCGCATAGTAGGGCAACTCATCGGCTGCCTTACCACCAACTCCGTACACCGGAACAATGCCAGGATGTTCCAGAGTTGAAGTTATGGCAGCTTCACGAAAGAACCTCGACCTGGCCTCTGGATCTATGGCAGCTTGAGGCTTAAGACATTTGAGAGCGACTTTGCGGTCAACTTCCGAGTCTTTGGCCACATAAACCCAACCGATTCCACCTTGATCATGGAAGTGGAGAAGGCCATATCGATCAGGAGTTATCGAGTCCATCATCGCTTGAGGAGTCGACTCAACATCGCCACTTCCCGATATTGCCGCTCCTAAAGCGGAGCGACTTCGAAGTATCTGACAGAAGTCTTCGATCAGCTCTGGATGCTCCGCGCAAAATTCGGCTGGAGAAGGACGCTGTATGGTGGGTAGTTCATCCCATGCATCCAAAAGATCAAGCAGAAGTTCGTGCTTTGGCATCGGGTACAACCTCCATAGCCCAATGTTGGCAAATCAACCCTGACCCACACCACCCAAAGGAAGTAGTCGCAACTCGCGTCTTTTGCAGAGCATAGGTGTAAGCGTCACAAAACCGGTTCGTTGGACACTGGCAGTAAATTTTCGGAATTCGTCTATTTCCATGTCTAAGTAGCCGTCGCAACGGTCGCTCAGTGACATGTCGAGAGTTTACTCGACCGAGATATTATGAGCCATCAAGGGGGTAAGAAAAGTGAGCACGATCAAGAACTTGTTATTGCCAGACTCCAGCTTGGTATATGGCATTTTCCTTTGCCTTTTCATTCTGAGTGTGAAGTTCTATTTCGGACCTCGCCCGGAAAAGAGCAGGGGTGCTATTGAGTCCAGTCAATCCACGATCATTACACAACTAACCGATGCTTATCTTGAAAGGCTTGAGCAGAGCAATAAAGAGTAGTCAGCACCTACGTTTCGTCCGACGGCATTGTTCCGCCCAACGGTCATTAAACGCACTATGGCACCTAGCCTACGGCGTACGGGAGACGCTGCGCGAGAGAGGAGTGAGTAGAGTCAGCGACTACGTTCAGTCAAACGGTCATTGCACGCACAATGACACCTAGCCTACGGCGTACGGGTTAAACGATTTCTCTACTCACGTGCGGCGCCGCGGCGATATTCGAGAGGAGTTACACCAGAGGCTTGTCGGAAGGAGCGAGTGAAGGCGCTCTGGTCACTGTAACCACATTGCTGAGCAATCGCCGCGACGGATAACTGCGTTTCACGCAATAACCGCGAGGCGATCGTGATCCGTGTTTTCACAATCAATTGGGAAGGAGTCAAACCAAATAGTTTCTTAGTCAGTCTAGCCAAACGAGCTGTAGATAACTTCGAGCGAGCAGCGAGCAAGGCAGGAGTCAATTCCATCGCAGGTGTCTGCTCAAAGGCTTCAAGGACCTCAGCAAACGCTTTGGGGATTTCACCCGTACGCACCGCTGTTCGAACATCGCGAGAAAAGCCAATCAGGCCAATGGTCTTTCCTTGTCCATCCTTAAGCGGAATCTTCGAGGTCAAACACCAGACCGGCTCATTAGGCCTGTGCCACTGCAACTCGAGATGATCCAGCAACGCCTTCCCACTTCGCAACACGCGTTGGTCTTGCTCGGTTGGAATACTCCCGAACTTGCCTGGACAGATCTCTTGAGGAGTCTTGCCTAACGCTTCTTGCTGAGACTTCAGGCCATGCCGAGCAAGCAATGATTCATTGACCACCGCATATCGTCCTGCCTCATCTTTGATGAAAAAGGCAATATCGGCCGTCAGATTAAACAAGGCTTGCAGCACATGCACATCAATGCTCTGCAAATTCGTCGACATCTCGACTTTGTGGGCTGACAATCGCATACTCACACTAGCTGCCTTTGGCACGTCAGAACGATAAGCTCATTCGCTTCATTCTTTCCCTACTTCCCGTGGGCGTCAAGCTGAATCGAACGCTATCAGTCAACACGCGAGACGCGTGGTGTGAAATATGCGCAAATATGCCATTTTTCAGCCGTTTCCGGCCAAATCGAATTCGGCCGACCGCGATTTTTCAGCGATTGGTATATGCGTTGCAGCGGCTACGACTCGTTAGCATAACGCAACTGCACTTCCAAAATCTCTCGACGTTTGGCAAAAAAAGCATCCAAAACGGTCGGGTCAAAATGTGTTCCACTTTCGTTTGCCATGATGTTGAAGCACTTATCGATCGGAAATGCCTCTTTGTAACATCGCTTGGTACTCAATGCATCAAACACATCGGCAACAGCCGTAATGCGTCCTTCCAGAGGAATATCTTCTCCCTTTAAGCCCAATGGATAGCCATTGCCATCCCAGCGTTCATGATGCGTCAGTGCAATTCGACAAGCCATATCCATCAATGGCGACCGAGCCGTTCCCAAAACCTTGGCACCAATGTCTGTGTGGTGACGCAAAGCCATTTCTTCTTGCGGAGAGATACGTTGTAATACACGCTTGCCAAGAGCTGCATGCGATTGCATGATGCTAAACTCTTCTTCCGTAAGCTTACCTGGCTTTTTGAGAACTGCATCGGCTACTCCAATTTTTCCAACATCATGCAATTGAGCTGCTTGTTCAATTAAGTCCGTGTAGGTTGCGTCTTTTCCTAACCCCTCTGCGATCAATCGGGCATATCGTCCAACGCGCAATACATGGTGCCCTGTATCATCGTCGCGAAACTCGGAAGCTCGGGCTAAACAATGCAGCAAATCACGGCGAGACGCTTCAAGCTCTGCCGTCCGTAAGTTCACGGCTTCTTCCAATTCTTGTGAGTAATCACGCAATCGGTCCTGATATCTTTTAAGCGTCAGCAGGTTACCAACACGAGGAGAGAGCTCATTGGCATCAATCGGCTTATTGAGAAAGTCGTTGGCGCCGCTTCGCAGAGCATCCACACGTGTTTGGTGGTCCGTGGAAGCCGTCAAAATGATGACGGGAGTGTGCTGAAGTTCAGGACTTCGTTTAATCGTGCGCAAAATGTCGATGCCACTCACATGCGGCATCATAAGATCCAACAGCAATAGATCGGGATTCTCTCCCCGCAACAATCCTAAAGCCTCACGCGAATCGCTAGTTGAGACAAAGTCCTGGTAGCCTTCAATTCGCAAAAGCCTTGAGACGACTTTAATGTTTACCGGTTCATCATCCACAATCAAAATTTTGGCATTCGGAACTGGGCAGGAAGATACTGGATTTCCGGCGACTAAAATGTGGGAACTCGAGTCGTAAGTCAACATATTTTGAGAACTCATGATGAAAGTCAACTTCTTCAACAACAGCTTGTGAAATAACCTCTACAGCACTACACGACGTTTCAAGTCACATATGGTTTTGAGGGGCCCACTCGCTTGGAATGTATCCCCCACTTTCGCAACTTTTTCTAATTCGCTTGCTGGAGCCGTAAAGCAATTAAAGCCTACTGTCCCGGCAGAACCCTTTAACCAATGCGCAAGTTGTGACAGCGCATCCATATCTCCGGCATCCCACGCCAACTGCATTTCAACCACTTTGTTTTCGAGCGTATCCAAAAACTCCAACACAATTTCACGGATCTCGTCGTCGTTGGTAGGAAGCACAGAGTGAATGACAGCTGGCTCCGACCGTTCCGACTCTCGATGTTCAACGGAGCTTGACTTGGAAGTAGAATCTTGCGGCTTCAGATTGAGGTTACCGAGCAGGCGATATAATTCATCGGCATCGACAGGTTTCGAGAGATAACCGCTGCAACCAGCTTGCATACATTTCTCACGGTCTCCGCTCATAGCGTGAGCGGTGAGAGCAATAATCTCTCCTTGATAACCTCGTTCTCGGAGTCGAGTGGTTGCCGAATAACCGTCCATGACGGGCATTTGCATATCCATCAGTATCGCGTCAAAGGGGACTTGAAGCGCCAGTTCAACTGCAACTTCTCCATTCTCTGCCAACCGTACCTTCGCCCCACCTCTTTCCAATAACAAACGCAATAGCTTGCGATTTGTGTCACCATCATCAACAACTAATATCGACAAATGGTGTAGGTCATGACTCTGGGTTGTTTTCCCCTTGATGTCGGCACCGGGATGATGTTGAAGCTCTCGCTCTTCCACTGGGTGCGAGATTTCCCCTGCTGCTATATCGATCGAAAACACAGTCCCTTGGCCAAGTCTACTTACAACAGTCAGGTTTCCTCCAAGAGCTTCGGCAATCTTTTTGGAAATGGCTAAGCCCAGCCCGGTGCCACCATACTTCCGAGTAACAGAATCATCTGCTTGAACAAACGGTTTGAAAATGGCGTCGAGTTTGTCTTGAGCAATACCAATTCCAGTGTCGCGAACCTCCATGTGCAAATTGGCATTTGAATCCGTTTCGACAATCCGAGATACGATTAACACTGAACCTTGATCCGTAAATTTAACCGCGTTACCAACGATGTTTAACAGGAGTTGCTTGAGGCGATACGGATCGGTCTTTATCGTATCGGGTACTGGACTATCCCAACGATAATCCAAGTTGATTCCTTTTTCCGCCGCAGTGACTCTCAAAACAGAAACAGTATCAGAGATGATCTGATGTGGAGAACAAAGGACAGATTGAATACTCATTTGCCCCGCTTCGATCTTAGATAGATCGAGAACGTCATTAATGAGTGTGAGCAGATGTTTGCCGCTGCGACGAATCGTGTGAAGATGTTCTTCCATTTCTTCGTCATCAATGTTCTGTCGATCACGGATAAGAACTTCCGTAAACCCTAAAATCCCGTTTAATGGTGTCCGGATTTCATGACTCATATTTGCCAAGAATTTACTCTTGGTTCGATTGGCTCGATCGGCCTCTTGAATCGCGTTTTCCAATTCAGATTCACGTTGCTCTAAGCGATCGGTATGAATCGCCAGTTCAAGCATGATCTTGCGACTCTGCATGATAATGATCAACAAAAATGCATTTTCGAAAAGAACCCAAGCAGCGTGCTCCAACCATCTCCACTCTGAGGCAGTGACGATGCCAAAAACCGATTGCGGCCACCATACCCCACGTACCAAATGGTCTGCTGCGACGATTAGAGTGGCGGGTGGAAACAGACGTGGATCACGATAGGCAGCCAAAAAGGCGAGAGAGCCAAAGACATGAAAGTGTGTTTCAATTCGACCACCGCTCAAATGAATCAACAGCGAAGAGAACAATACTTGGCTGCAAGCAATAACCATGCGCGTGGCCAATGTACCAGGACGGAATATGGTCATCAGGACCGGCATCGCCGCCAAGAGACCTCCTCCCAAAACGGCCATCATGACATGCGGATGTAATTGACTTTCTGCTCCGATCCACGTCAGAGGCGTGATAAACAGCGCCAAAGCCACGCCGCCGACCCATTGCAATAACATCAGCGCGGCAAACATCTGGTCCGTACTGACATGTATCGTTTTGTAGTGTTTGGCAAGTTTCTCTTTGACTGAAGCCGACAGTGTCGTTGACTCAAGGCCAAACATAGCCCTCAGATCGATCATGGATTGAGCCCTTCTTCATGTTTCGAAGCAACTTCGTGTGCCTTGAGGCTTTGGTTTGGTGCAACATCACTAATTTGATAAAGTTGACATCCAAAGACCGGCGCGGTAGTAACCATGGATCGATTACCATCGGAGAGCAAGGCGATTAACTGATCCCCACCTTTGCTTGCGCCTTCATGACCTCGGGAGGTGGTGATACCGCCACTAAACAAGAGCTGGCCATGCTCGTTGTAGAACCTGACATCGCCGCTGGTAATCGCCTTATAGCGCTGAGCCTCCACACCGGCTAAGTCCCATACGACTTCCGTGTTGGGTAGAACTTTCGCTTGCGATAGTAACCGAGACTCTCGCCATTTCGAATCAGCATTGCTTGGAACGGCGGCAATGATCAACCACTTCGGTTGCCGATCTTTTAATGAACTTGCGGCCGCTTGTACACGTTCTAATTCGCGAAGAGAAGCGATGCTGCAAGGGCAACGCGGATGAACAAACATCAGGATCGTGGGGCCTGTCGGATTCTTCTCTAGCGTTGAGCCTTCTGGCCATCGAGTAGGCACATCCAATCCGACAGTTACAGTGCCCGTTAAGCTGTACTGCATTACCCAGAACCAGCCTGCGGAAGCAAACAGTCCCCAAGTTGCCAGAAGAACGTTCCAAAATAATTTCGTTTGAAAGAACGGCTGGGGCATAGGGAGAATCAGTTGTCACACCAGGTTGTCGGCCACGATTAAAAGTGTGCAACTATGAGCCATGGTATAATCGGAAGCTTGCTCAGCTCCCCTTAAAGAGCGTAAATCGTGGGAAGAATGGGCGAATGTAGGGAATGTACTGCCATTAACCCTCCTTTTTGAAGCGGGTGTTTTTACAATGATCCGTTAGAGAAATACGACCATTCTCTCCACTAAACTCAATTAGAAATAAACGGACATGTTGTTCTCTGCTGTGTTGATATGGGTCTCCTTTTTGTTGCTCCAACAAACTGAGTTGAACACTCCTCCTCAAACTGGCCTGTACGCTTGGTATGTTGAAGGGGGATTACAAGCTAATGGTCAACGCGTTAGTGAATGGAAGAATATCGATGCACTCGATCAAGCTCGCACACTAAATCAGGTTGTAGGACGGCCCAAACTGGTCAAAGTGCAAAGTGTGTCTGGTCCAAAGTCCATTCTCCGTCTGGAAAAAGCCGCTTTGTGGCAGACGGTTCAGTCTTGGAAAACACTAAATGCCGAACGTACCGTCATCATTTACGGTCGCTTAGCTCCCAATAGCTCAGGCGTACTTTTCGATGGCAGTACGCGCAAAGGCGTTTCACCGGTTCGTTACCAAAAAGGAGAGTGGCAATTGTCAGGACAAGCCATTACCGAAACCACGCCCGGTCAATGGGGAACTTATGGCTTCGTTTTTGACAACGCTTCGCAACCACAAGGGGGTTTTATTGTGGGGGCAAACGTAGCCACAGAAGAACGACTCGCCTGTGACATTGCAGAAATCTTAGTCTATTCGCGTGTACTGACCGAGGATGAACTTAAGCAGACTGAGCTCTATCTGCAGTCGAAATGGGGCAATCCGCAAGACCTGCCCGAATCTGAGCAACCAACTCCCTTCACATTCGCCACTGACTCCGCGATTAAGTACAAAATATTGCGACAAGCGGGAGATGACGAGGTTCATACCTATCGTATCCCGGGTTTAGCGACAACGGAAAAAGGGACGTTGATCGCCGTGTTTGATGCTCGCAACAAGAGTGGTGCTGACTTGCCAGGCGATATCGATGTAGCCATGATGCGTTCGACCGATGATGGTGACACTTGGAGCCCGATGAAGCGGATCATCGATTTTGACGCAGCAGTTCCTGGATCGTCTGGAAATGGCGTTGGTGATCCAGCTGTGTTGGTTGACCGAAAAACGGGAGCAATCTTCGTAGCCGCCTTATGGTCGAAAGGGAAACGAGCCTGGCATGGAAGTGGCCCAGGACTAACACCTGACGAGACCGGTCAATTGGTGCTGGTCAAAAGCACTGACGATGGCGTCACTTGGTCGAATCCGATCAACATCACTCAGCAGATCAAGAAACCAGAGTGGCGTTTATGTTTCAATGGCCCCGGTAATGGTATTCAGCTTGAGGATTCCACGTTGGTATTTCCAGCGCAATTTCGCGATGAAGAGGGGATGCCACATTCGTGTTTTATAGCCAGTAGAGATAGTGGCCAAACATGGACGATATCTCCACCTGCAATTCCGCAGGCTATTCCGACGAGTGAAAGTGCGATAGCCCAATTGCCAGATGGTTCCTTGCTGCTTTCGATGCGCAACGAATCGAAAGCAGGTGTACGAGCCTGGGCACGCTGGGAATGGAAAGAGGATGTGATGCGAGGCACATGGAGTCAACCTTGGTATACCGTGGTCGATCCAACTTGTATGGCATCTTTGATTCGAACCGAGAAGGGTGCGCTTTTGTTTTCGAATCCGAACGATGCACAACGCCGCGTGAACTTAACCGTTCGCAAGAGTACCGATGGTGGCAAGACTTGGGACACAGGTCGAGTGTTGGATCCTGGTGGCGCGATGTATTCCTGCATGACGGTCCTCCGTGACGGCCGCATCGGCCTGCTCTATGAAAGCATCGACTCCGAAGGGCTCGTATTCCTGCGTTTTGAGCCCTAACGTAGCATAGCTGTCCATCGTAGCACGGCAGTCTCAGCCGTATCATCGTAGCACGGCAGTCCTCTGCCGTATTATCGTAGCACGGCTATACTTTGCCGCGATATCACATACCGCGCGTCTTCGTACGCACCCGCGATGCGGAAGCGTTTTCAAGACCAACAGTCGAAACAGCCGTTTGTCGTGACGGCAGAGGACTGCCGTGCTACTAACGAACAACAGACGCTCACCTATTTTGCTTGATTTTTGATCGCACCTTGCTTAAGCGAACGAAGCACGTATTCAACTTCAACTAGGTTTTTCCAAGACTGTTTTACAACCACAGAACTCGATTGCACTTCGGGAATCATCGTCCCATAGCCGCCAGCTGATTCCCATGAAGTCGAATCAATGCTTCTTTCTATCAAATGGAGCAACGATGAATAATCTGCAAAATTGCGTTGATTCCGTCCGTTTATTGCAGCGTCTCCTCTCATAACCACCTCCTCGACCGGAAAGACCACGGTCTCGAATTGCTCCTCTTCCAAACCTACGTATAACGTTAACTTTCCATCATGCAACGCAGGCCGATACTCTAACTCCACAGACTTCAATAGGAACGCTAGTGATTTTTGCAAACTGAGTTTGCCCAAACTCAAGCTGACTGGGCTATCCAAACTGATCCCCGCATCACCTAGTGCATTCGCATCGATGATTATTGTAACGCCTTCCAATTCCTCGATTCGTTTCATCGCATTTATCAATGGTACCTGGTTGAATTCCCATCTCGATTTCGTCGGTTGTTCCAGAAGATTTAGACGACTTAGAAAATTCTGATAGCTTTCCGAGTATTCAAATTGCGGTACCAGCTTCACGGCTGCCAGTTCGTTCACTCGCCCACCGCTGGGTACCTCACCGGCAATACTCACCGTTTTGTAAAGCGACTTTGAAACGGTAGTCCTGTATCTGCCTGACGGCAAGAGTTTTGAGTTGTATGGCGTTACACCTTTATCGACTTGTCTACCCTGGCCATCAAGAATTTCTACATTTGCCCCTGGTGGGTCTGAAACAACTCGCATGTATCCGCTCAACGATTCCAAGACCACAGTCTCGTATAACGTATTCGCACTACCACGAACCAACACAACATCCTTTTCAAAATCTCTGTATCCTGGCTTGGAGACTCGGATCTTGTAATGTTCTGGAGACGAGCGATAAAGAACGTCGCCATTAGTTGTTGATACTTGTTCGCCGTTGATGGCAACCTGGGCATCACTTGGCTCAACATGCAGCTTAAGATAGCCAGGAAGTGAAATGTAATATCCTAAACCACCCAGGGCGAGGATAAGTAAGAACGCCACCATACTTGTCAAGGCAGGATTTCGCCGCGTCCATTTCAGGGACCTTTCTACAACGTTTGCTCGTCTGGCGAGAATGGGCTGATGTTCCTGAAATCTAGCTAAATCATTGGCCAGTGCGAGCACCGAAGGATAGCGTTGATCGGGATTCTTCTGCAGGCATTTAAGACAAATTGTTTCAAGATCTCGCGGGACCTTGTGATTTAGTTTGCTGGGCGAAACAGGTTCAACAGTTGTTACCTGATGCAACACGGCAGTAACACTCTCGGCCACGAATGGTGGTCGCCCCGTGAGCAGACAATAGAGTGTTGCCCCGAGCGCATAAACATCGCTAGTAGGACCAATTGAGTATTTGCTTCCGACGGCCTGCTCGGGTGGCATGTAGCTAGGTGTTCCCAAGATCTGACCGTCAATCGTCAGACTGTTATCAGCCCCTTGCGTCTGTTTAGCCAAACCAAAATCGGTAAGAAGCGGATTATTATCCACCGTCATCAAAATGTTCTGAGGCTTGATATCGCGATGAATGATTCCCTTTTGGTGAGCATGGGCCACGGCCCTGGCCACGCGTTCCATGATTCGGGCAGCTTCTCGCGGTGCAAGACAACTTTCTTTGATGCGATTGGCTAAACTCTCCCCCTCCACGAAAGCCATGGCGATGAATGGCTGACCTTCGTGTATACCAACCTCGTATAGCGGTACGATTCCTGGATGTTCGAGTCCTGCGGCAGCGATTGCCTCAGCCTGAAAACGCTCCATGACCTCGCGCGATAATGGTCCCTCGGAACGTATCACCTTTAGCGCAACCGTCCGTCCCAACAGGCGATGTCGCGCGCGATACACAACACCCATTCCACCTTTCGCAATGAGACGCTCAATTACGTAGTTACCAAAATTCTTGTTGAGAGATTGAGCTGGCGAACGAGGACTCGACGACTCATGATCCGTGGCACTATTCGGATTTGGCGTTCTTATCGTATCTAGTTCGAACGAGGGTTCCGATTGATTCGAAGTCGATTGAATCGCTGGATTTTTTGGGGCAAAGTCTTGGGTAGGAAAATCATCTTGACTCAACAAAAATACTCCAATTTATGAGTAGATGATTCACTGTCACCCTCGACACAGCATCTTAACAATCTTGCTTCGTATTTACAATTTCATCAATGGGCAAATTGCATACAGTTACGTGTGACAAACGGCCGAGACGGCCGTTTGTCGTGACGGCAGAGGACTGCCGTGCTACGTTGTCGTGACGGCAGGGGACTGCCGTGCTACGGCAAATACGGCAGAGGACTGCCGTGCTACGTTGCGGTGACGGTAGAGGGCTGCCGTGCTACTTCACAAAAACGCGCAATCTTTTATGCGAATAGGTTCCGGCGTTAGCAGTGAACGTCCAATCTTTAGTTTGTCCTTGCGAGTTTCCGATGCCGATGTCGGCACCAGCGCCCGTCCGCCAATGATTGATGGCAAAAATTGTTTGCCCTTTGCCAAAGTTATGCACTTGCATCGAGCCGTATCCATCGACCGGAACGAACTTTGAATCGCCGCAGTCGTAGACATCTTGCGACGCCCCTGGTACAGAGGCCGAATTATCGGCGGCATAGTTATCGGGCCAGAACTCGATATTCCCTTTTTCAAATTTTCCCGCTGCCAACTCAGCAACGTTGGAATAAACCTCTAACCCGGTCACTTGTTCTTGGAAACTTGCTCCAGAAGCAAATGTCGGAATTGCAATCTTTTTGACATCTTTGGTGAAGGCATTCAGAGCTACAAAAACATTTCGTTCTTCACCACTCGCGTTTGTAAGCTCGACCAGATAGCCGATGCGTTCAAACTTATCAACCGATCCGCTCCGATCCACATCGTATTTGATGTCTGGACCTAATTTGCTCAGATCGAGATCGTAAACGAGCCGATACTCCTTCGCGATTGGAAGCGTGCTCAGAAAATCAGGAACCTCGCCGCCGCGGCAAGCGCCAACAGGGAGACCTGTTGCACCGCACAAATTAGGTTCTGCGAGTTTGTGCCAAGCGAATCGAAACGCGACAGGTTCTTTCACTTTATCACTGGTCAAGACAACCTTGTCACCATCGATGCGAGCTACAGCAGGCTGAAAACCATTGGATCCCACCCCGACAACTTCAAAATGCGTTGGAACTTTTCCATCTCGCGTCGTAAGCTCACCGCCGGTGTTTTTGAAGGTCACTACCAATTGTTCTTGATTAGCTTCTAATTTGGCGACTTCGGGACTCTGAGCGACGATATCGCTCTTGCCATAGTCATTCTTCAGAGCCAACAGCGCCAAACGAAACCCAACATCTTGTTTATTGGGTGGATGAATATCGTTTACCGTCGCAATGTCATTCGTTACCACCATCCCCGTTTTCGGAATCGATTGAACAGCTGCTTGTGCCTCCCAGAATTTCGCTAAGATGGTTGGATCTTCGTTACCGTAATGGTAGGGAGCAATCTGCACATAATAGAACGGAAACTCTTGTCCCCACAGTTCGCGCCAACCGCCAATAAGTGCCTTCTTCTTTTCCAGGTACAACATGCCCTCGCCGTGATTGGATTCACCCTGATACCAAATCGCCCCTCGAATCCCATAACCTACAATCGAATGAATCATGCCGTTATAGAGCATGGTTGGATCTTGGTTGCTGCCAAAAGGTGCGAGTTCGGCGGGATAGTTTGGGCTCGGTACGACCAACTCATTGGCCTTCAATTGCTTCTTCGCTTGTGTTGTCCATAACTCGAGATCAGCGATGTGTTTTTCGAGACGGCTAACATATTGTGGAGTGCCAGGTGTTCGGCTCATAACACTCTGGTAGATGTCTTGCAAGGCACTAACTCGCTGGAAACCAACCGGTGGTGTCCATGGTTCAACGCGAGTACCGCCCCAAGAAGAATTGATCAAGCCAACAGGAATCTTGAGCTCTTGATTCAACTTGCGTGCCATGAAATAACCGCAAGCGGTGAAGCCAGCGGCTGTTTCAGGCGAACATACTTGCCAACTTCCCTTGAAGTTATCTAAGGGAACATTTGATTGGACCAGCGGAACTTTAATGTGCCGGATCAGCGGATATTTGGCGTTGGCGATTTCCTCTTGAGCGTTGGTGCTCGAGGCAACGGTCCATTCCATATTGGATTGACCAGAGCAAAGCCAAACCTCGCCAATCAAAACATCTTTGAATTCGATTTGATTCTTGCCTTTGACCACTAAAGTCAACGGATCAAGGCTGGCATCGAGGGGTGATAACTTCACTTCCCATTTACCGGCAGCATCAACGGTCGTTTTACCGGATAATTTACCGAGCGACACTTCAACCGCTTCGCCTTTTTCGCCCCAACCCCAAACGCGAATCGGTTGCTTTTGCTGAAGCACCATGTGATCCGAGAAAATCGCGGGGAGTTGGACATCCGCACGAAGAACTGTTCCGCTGAACAGAAACAGCCCTAGAAAAGCACTGAGATAAATAGACTTCATAAGCACACCAGGCAGGAGATAGAAATGGAGGAAAAGGGGAAGCATAGGGCTCCAACTTTCAGGCCGACCTATACGTACAATTGTACGTGTCGATTCCTGGGTATCATTATAATCGAAGCCGGGCCGAGATTGTACTAGGGCCTATCTACCGCGCAGCGGTCTCGTTTAACCCGTACGCCGTAGGCTAGGCCGCGTTGGACTCGTCATTCCGCCGGCCCCAACGCGACGCGCGACGTCTCCTACACTACGCATGGCACGCACAATCCGGCCTAGCGGGGACGCTGCGCGAGAGAGTAGAGAGTAGAGAGTAGAGAGGAGAGAGGAGAGTCGGCGACTGCGTACAGTCAAACGGTCATTGCACGCACCATCCGGCCTAGCCTTCGGCATACGGGTTAAACGAGGAGGAAGCGCTATGCGAGGTCGCGGTCGCGCATGCCGAGCAGATACAGAATCGCATCTAAGCCCATCGTCGATACGCGATGTTCGGCTGTTTGTCGCACTAACGGCTTCGCATGAAAAGCGATACCCAAGCCAGCTCGAGACAACATCGGCAAATCATTCGCACCATCTCCAACCGCAATCACTTGCTTCCGATCGACACCTTCATCAGCAGCTAACTGCTCAAGCAACTTGGCCTTGCGTTCCGCATTGACGATCGTTCCCAAGACACGGCCTGTTAACTTGCCGTCGATAATCTCCAACTCGTTGGCATACACATGATCGATGGCTAACTTGTTCTGCAAAAAATTACCGAAGTATGTAAATCCTCCCGAGATAATCGCAGTTCGATACCCAAAGCGGCGCAAGGTGCTCAACAAAAACTCAGCGCCTTCGGTCAACTCGAGCCGCGCTGCAATTTTGGGCAAAACGTCCGCCGATAGTCCAGCCAATTTGGAAACACGACGTCTCAACGATTCATCGAAGTCGATTTCACCGCGCATTGCAGCTTCTGTTACCGCAGCAACTTCTTCGCCAGCTCCCGCTTCTTTTGCAAGTTCATCAATCACTTCAGCTTGCAGGAGTGTCGAATCCATATCGAACGCAACCACGCGTCGTATGCGGCGATAGGCATCATCACGCTGCCAAGCTAAATCCAAATCAAGTCGACTGGATAGCTCAAGCAGGCTCGCCTTGAGTTGATTCGGATCACGTGGTTCGCCACGCAGCGAAAACTCAACACATGCGCGCGTCAGTTTGTTCGTTTCAAATCGAGGTGGTCGCCCGGACAAACGTGTGATCACATCGATGTTTAAGCCTTGATCTGCCAACATGTGACTGACAGCATGGAACTGCTCCGCCGTAATCGCTCGCGACAAGAGCGTTAGGATGAACCGCGATTTTCCTTGACAGGCGACCCAATCATCATAGTCCGCATCCGAAATCGCTTGGTACTTCCCCTTCAGTCCAACATCGTGGGCAAGCTTTTGCAATTGCTCAATCACTTGATCGCGACTTTGAGTGCCAGGCACTCGTACCAATAAGCCCAATAAGAGGAGCTGATGGATCACCGCCTGATTGACGTCAATGATTAGGCAACCGTAGTCAGCCAGAAGAGCAGTGAGCGACGACGTCAAACCAGGGCGGTCTTCCCCGGTGAAATGAAACAAAATCAAATGGTCTGTTTGGGTAGTCTGTGGCTGTGTCATGCGGGAAGTGTACCCCATTATTCCCCCTTCGCCGAGACCACTTTTCTGCTGCGTTTTTGGGGCAATTCGCCAGAAAAATGTGCCGGAATACAAGCTTCATCTTTCCTTAAGGTTGCCATGCTAGAGTTTTCACGCACGATAGCTTGACTGCCGAAAGGCTTGGCTGCGAAAAAGTAGCCATGAAAAGGCAAGTCGTCGGCAAACTCAATTCTCTTTTCGCTGCAGTTAGGAGCTAGTTCCATGAAATTTCGAGCCCCAAATCGGCATGGCCGCATCGGATTTCGAGCTCTGGCTGTAGCGATTGGAATTTTTGTGGTCATCGCTATCGGAATTCGAGCCGCCAGCGGGCGGATGCGGTGGACAGGCGTTGCACGTCCAGCAATGGCTGATATAGCAACGGAACCATCCAACACGATGGAAAAAAATGCTGTGACTGATGATTCGAACCCATCAACCGAAACCGATCGTCCCTCGAGCTTAACCTCGACTTCCGACGAAACAGAACTTTTGAATTGGAGTCGGTTTCGCGGCCCCAATGGCACAGGCGTTTATGATAACCAGGATCTTCCCACAAAGTGGAGCGATTCAGAAAACTTAGCGTGGGCAACGTCGCTGCCTGGAGCGGGCTCGTCCAGCCCAATCCTCACGCCATCCCACGTCTTCGTCACTTCTTATTCCGGATATGGTGCAGCCGACGAAAAAGGTTCATTGAAAAAACTAAAACGACATTTATCGTGTTTGGATCGCACCGATGGAAAGTTCGTGTGGACCGTTGATGTCGAAGCGGCTCAGCCTGACGATCCGTACCAAGGTATGGGTGTACCCGAACATGGTTACGCCACCAATACGCCGGTAACCGATGGTAAGTCGATCTTCGTCTTTTTCGGCAAGTCAGGCGTCTTGGCTTTTGACCTGCAAGGTAAACAACTTTGGCAAACCAACGTTGGAAAAGATTCGGGCAATCGCGGTTGGGGTACCGCTTCAAGTTTGGTGATTTACAAAGATTTGCTGATCGTCAATGCAGCGGAAGAAAGCCGTTCCATCATTGCCCTCGATAAGCAGACTGGAAAAGAGCGGTGGCGGGCGAAGGCTGATGGTTTGGAATTGGCATACGGTACACCAATCATTGCCAAAGTGAACGATCAGCGCGACGATTTGATCATCGCCGTTCCAGGGGAGATTTGGGGGCTTAATCCAAACAGTGGGAAACTGGTCTGGTATGTCACAACTTCCCTCACGGGAAACTTATCGCCCAGCGTGATCTTGAAGGACAACATCGTCTATGTGTTTGGCGGGTATCGATCTTCGGGATCAATGGCTGTGAAGATTGGGGGTGAAGGGGATGTCACTAAATCGCACGTGTTGTGGACGGGACGAAATTCATCTTACGTTGCTACCCCGATTCTTAAAGAGGACAAACTATATTGGATCGATGATCGCGGCACGTTTTATTGCATTCAAGCTAAAACGGGAGAACTCATTCATCGCGGCCGTGTGTCTCAAATCGAATCCCGCGATCGCCCTGTGTATGCCTCCCCAATCGCTGCAGGCGAACATCTCTATTTTCAGACACGTCATGATGGGCTTATCGTCACATCACTTGACCCTAACATGAAAGTCATCAGCCACAACCGCTTCAAAAGCGATTCCAGTATGTTCAACGCGACGCCTGCTGCCGATGCGGGTGAACTCTACCTGCGGTCCGATCAAAAATTGTATTGCATCAAGAACAAATGAGCCGCAGCTAGGTTGTCTTGCCTGCGGCCCATTGGCAAATCGCATTGCGTTTATTGAACGACAGCCAACAGAGGTAGACGGTCTTGCTTTGATACAACCACTCCACCTGGCTTCTCAATCGTGATGGCAAACGCAGTTGGTTTCGTTACGTGCAGTTTGGCTTCGATCGGAATGATGACCTCACCTGTTTTCGAAACATCAAACACACCACCATCCACCGGCTCGTCATCACGCAATGGATCGATAATCCACAGCTGATACTGTTCGCGTAATGGATCGTTCAATGGCATACCTGCTAACCGCATGAAACCTTGTTGATAACTACTGCTCCAAACGACATCGCCAGTCACAGGCTCGTCGAGTGGATGTTTGCCAGCCTGCCATTTCGCTTGCACCAAATCGCGAGCAGAAGCCAGTAATTCCGAACGCGACAATTTCTCTTTGGTGAGACCATTGCTTCGTGCGTTCTGCCACCACCAACTTCCGATGACAGCCGTCGATGCAGCTGCCGTCGTCAACCAAGCTAATACCTCTCGCCGATTCCATCTTGTTCGTGCTTCCATATTCGCGTTCGTCTGCTCGCTTGCTTTCCGAACGATTGGATCGGCAGCTCGGTCCAATCTCGATCGACTCTGCTGCCCAGCGAAGAACGAATCGGCCTCACGCAAAATTTGGTTTTTCAACGAATCGGATAAATCACCAACCGAACCGCGCTCTTCGCCCGAGAGCAGAGCGATATCGAGTGAGGCAACCGTCCGTTTATACTCCTCAATCTTCTGCAGCTCTTCCTTGGTAATTGATTGATCAAGTTCCAACTGCTCATCTCGATCCAAATCCGACATAGCTTTTCCTGCCAGCAGTTGTTCACGGCGACCATCGTGTGAAGAATTTGGGTTCATTAGCTGTTCTCCATCGCAGTCGCGCCAATGTTTCGTCCCATACATTCACGGATTTGAATCAAGCCTCTGCGTGCATAAGACTTTACTGAACCTAGGGGAAGTTGCAATTGCTCAGCAATTTTGGCGTACGAGAGATTTTCGTGAATGGATCTTTTCAATACTGTCTGTGTTTGCTGCGTGAGCTTTTCGAAACAACGGTAAGCCTTCTCTGCTTCGTCGTTCACTTCGCTGGGGTTTTGAACCACAGGAGCTGCGATTTCCATTTCACCGATATCGACGTTCCCTACCTGCCGGCGCAAGTTACCTCGCCAGCGATCAACCAGCCTTCTACGAGTTAACATAGCCACAAATGTGATCTCATCCCCTTTGGTTGGATCAAACTTTGGTGCAGCCTGCCAGATTTCAATAAAGATATCGTGCACGGCATCTTCGATATCGGATTTGTTTGGAATCAATCGATGAGCCAGCGACCAAATCAAGCGACCGTACCGATCCAAACATTCCTGAATCGCTTCTCGATCACCATTGGCAACTCGTGGCAACACAGGCGTAGTCATTTCGCGAATCTCTATATCTGTTGAACTCCGTTGATAGGGAGTTGCAGAATTCGGTATGGCAATCGACATAACTTAAATCTTCCAGGAAATGGTTCACTTCCCAAGCGTCCCACTCGAAACGAACGATGACTCTTCCCATACTAGGCAAGAGTCATCGCCGAAGCCTATCCCGTTGCATGGCAAAACTAGTTCGATGTTTCGTCCAACATCCCATACATTTCGTCGATGCCATGTCGCAATACCCAGGCTTGTTCTGTTGGGCATTCATGCTGCTTCGCTGTGGCGATGGTACGAGCCATGTGACGCTTTACGTTCTTTGGTAGTTCTGCGGACATCAGCTTCTCCATGGTGCCTCGATAAAGCTTCGCACAAGATTCGTGATGACCAGCGTTGTAAAGATCAGATCCCTTAGCAACAACGGTTTCGAGTACTTTCTTAGCACCTACATTCTTAACCGGTGGCAAGAGGACACTGTCTATGACGTGAATCACGCCGTTGGAAGCATCGATATCGGTGGCGACAATTTTTGATTGATTGATGGATATTCCACCATCTTTCTTGGAAATCTTCAGGGGTGAACCTTCAACCGAAGTCGCCATTTCTAGCCCAGCAACGTCCTCTGAATAGACTCGGCCGGGTACGACATGATAAGTCAATATCGCCACCAACTTTTCGCGGTTTTCAGGCTTAAGCAATTCTTCCACTGTTCCAGCGGGAAGCTTAGCAAAGGCTTCATCGGTGGGTGCAAAGAGGGTGAGTGGGCCTTTGCCGGAAAGTGTTTCTACCAAATTGGCACTTTTCGCTGCTGCTAACAGCGTTTTGAATTTCTCAGTGCCGGCTGCAACTTTGGGAATCGATTTTGTTTCAGGCATCAAGACCGAATCAATCACATGAATGATACCGTTATCACAGCGAATATCGGCCATTACGACTTTCGCATCGTCAATGCTCAATGAACCTTCCACTGGCTTGAGATTCAAGCGTTGTCCATTGACTGTTACCAGACCAGACTTCTTCATGAGGTCGGCTGCTGTAAACTCACCAGCAACCACATGATAGGTGAGAATCCCGGTGAGCTGTGGTTTGTTCTCGGGTTCCAGCAGCGACTTCAGGCTCTCCGAGGGGAGCTTACCGAAAGCGGAATCTTGGGGAGCAAAGACGGTGAAGGGCCCTTTGCCTTGAAGAGTTTTCACCAGATCGGCAGCTTGCACAGCGGTGACCAGCGTGGTGAAATCACCCGCTTTGGCAGCTGTATCGACTATATCGCTGGCCGCCACTTCCTTGGGATTTGTGAAATATCCCAACGTTCCCCAACTGAGCAATAACCCACCGCATAAATTTCGCCAAAACGCAAACGTCATGTCCATTTCCTTCTGCTGATTAGATGCTTTATGGAACCCGAATTTGGGTCACAACTAAGCATTCGCAGGGAGGAAAGAAACGGATGCAAGAATTTTTGAAAATGAGCGGAATCAGATCTTTGGGGCTATAATCCCTGCAAATCTGCTGCTTTCAATAATGAGGAGGGATTTCTTCTTCGGGACGTCGACCTTCCCGTCCACCGTCTCGGAGCTGGCGAATTTCCCCTACCAACAATTTGAGATCGCGCTGCAATTGATCAATTTTCTTTGATTGCTCAAAAACAACTTGATCCAAATCCTGCACCAGTTTTTGCTGGTGCGTATACAACGCTTCCAATTTTACAATGCGTTCTTCCAAGTTCATATTTTCTTCGTTTTCTATTTATTCAACCCGTTAGGTGGTTAAATCCCAAGCCCGAGTTCCCATCAATCGATGCAAACTTTCGGAGATGTCTGTCATCGCAGGACGCTGAGAAGGCTCTTTGTCGAGCAGCGGTGCAAGCCATTCGCGATACGATGGCTCAAGTCCTTCCAAAACATCATCGACGATTTGACCAGACCGAAGCTTGGCTAACCATTCCAAAGGTTGAAAAGCGGAATCAGCTCGTCTCCCTTTGAACATCTCCGCGACCAAAATGGCATACGCGAAGGTATCGCTGGCGACGCCGCCGATATAGCCTCCCGCTTGCTCGGGTGACATGTAGGCTAGAGTGCCACGCAAACTGGTGGAATAGTCACCTGATCGATGCCTGAAGTCGACGGTCGCTTCAAAATCGGATTCGAAACGTACGCCCAGTGTACCTTCGGTTGCGGGTTCGCGATGCATTGTCTCTTGCGCCTGCAAATGCTGCACACGAGCCAAGCCAAAATCGAGAATCTTGGCTAATCCATCTTTGTTGACCATGATGTTTGCAGGCTTCAAATCGCCATGCACCACACCAGCACCATGTGCTACAGCCATTCCTGCAGCAATTTGATAAGCGATACGACAACACAATTCATCGTCGAGACTTTTCTCGTGGATCAACTGCGATAGCGGTTTGCCATCGATGTACTCCATGGCGATGAGTGGCAAGCCCTCTTCTTGCTCTACAGCATAAATGGTGCAGATATGTGGATCGTTTAAGTGAGCCGCCGTTCGCGCTTCGCGAAGCACTGTCTCGCGTGATTCGAAGATACTGCGTTTTAACACTTTGATCGCGACCATGCGTTCCAAGTGAATATCCCAAGCGGCAAACACAGCTCCGAAGGTTCCACTTCCCAACTTCTTGCGAATACGATAGTGCCCCAATACGGTCCCCGTTTTGAGAACCGACTCCGGATCAAATTTTCCATCACCCGCATTCCAGTTAGCCGGACATAAGCCGCCGGTCTGAAGAGCATCCAACACACGCAACACTTCGTTTGGATTACGGCCCACACTCAAGTTATGAACGACCGCGTATTGCAAGATGCCTTCGGGATCGATGATGAACAACCCACGCGTGGCCACTTGGCGGCTGGAAAGCCATACCTCGTAAGACTGTGCAACAACTCCACCAGGATCGGAGGCCAACGGAAAATGGATGGCACCCAATCCACCATCCACAACCGGAGTAGAAAGCCATTCGCTGTGCGACTCCACACTATCCGCACTGACCGCAAGCACTTGGCATTGTCGTTGCTGGAAGTCGGGAATATGCGAATTGAAGGCGATCAGTTCGGTAGGACAGACGAAACTAAAATCGCTGGGATAAAACGCCAACATCAACCAACTGCCACGATAGTCGGCCAGGCGCATCGTGCGTGGAACTCGACCCAGCAAGCTGACGCATTGCATGGTGAAGTCTGGGGCAGGTTCACCAACTCGGGCTACCATCTCCATAAACTCCCGTACGGTTGGCCATCTAACAAGCGACGATCCAACATGCTCATGTTCCCTAACATTTTTCGGAGCTCAAAGATTTTTTGAGTCTCCCGACTGTGCTATTCTCGCTTATCTGTCGAGGATCGAACAGGGCAGGGGAGGGTAACTGCCATGTAAATTTTCTCAACTGAACTATCTTTTTTCACCAACCCCACCTACGTGGTTTCGAGTCGTAATGATGAAGATAATTCCCTATTTTGGCTTCGTTGGCCATTATGTGACGTTAGCGATTTTCGTCGTGGCTCCTCCGGCTCTGGTGGCCCAAGAGAAAAGGTGGGGAAAAACGTCGGATGGAAAATTCCAAGTTCAGCCACTTACCAGCGACACTCGTTTTCGCAATACGACATGGAACGAGTCGTACGAACGAGAATTTCAAGCACGAGTGGATTGGATTATCCGCCACACGGCTCGTCCCAAAGGCTACGGCGGAACGTTTTTCGAAAATGAAAAACGGGCCTACGGTTGGGCGATGCTTTCCGTATTGGGTGGCTATGAGAAAGAGGGGATCGCTTTTCTTGAGAGCGAAGATGCGGATGCAGCCCGTTGGCATCAAGGAACAGAAGGCATCGATTTTTTTCCTGCGTTTACGCTCAAACATCAAGTTCGCAAGTACTTCTATTTTGGTCCTTGGTTGACCCCGGCCTACAAAGAACGAATGTTCCGAGGCGCGAAAAAATTAACAGAAATCGATCCGCTGGGACGCCCTCATCCAGCTTTTAAGAACGCATCGGGGTGGGGCCCTGATGCAAAGAACTCTTGGGTCGATGTGCGTGAAACCGACAATCTCAAATTGATGCGTGAAACGTCTATCTTTCTATTTGCAGAAGAGACGGGCAACGAAAAAGTTCGCGACTTGTATCGCCAACGGATTCAGGAACAGATTGTGGCGATGTATTGGGTAGGTATGGGGGAATGGGATAGCGAAAACTATATGGGGCATACAGTCGCTCCGCTTGTGAATCTTTATGATTTCGCGCGTGATCCTGATGTAAAGTTGCTTGCTAAAGCGGCGCTCGATCGAGCCGCATTCAACTTAGCAACAAAATATTGGCGGGGTGGTTACAACGGACCGTCGCGCCGCGATTACGGCCACCCTTATCCATTTGGCGGCAGCGCTGCGATGATCGCCTGGCTATGGTTCGGCGGCTCTCCACAAATGCCCACAGAGTTCGAATCGGACGAAGCGGAGTTTATTACCAGTGGTTATCGTCCACCGGCTGCGATTGTCGAATTCGCTCGCCGCAATTTTGCACGCCCTGCGACGCTGCTCTCGGTCAAGCCGGATGGTACGCCTTGGAAAAACCTTGAGCAGGTTCAGCCTCGCTTTTTTGAAACACAATACTATGGCACACATTTTCAATTCGGCACCCTCCGGCAAGGGACTGAAGCTCCGGATATCAACGGCTTCAAAATCCTGATTGAACATCCAAGTCGTGGAGCAGATACGATCATGGCCGCTCCATGTAGCGATCCATTGCTACTCGCCTCGCCACGATACACCGAGAACGTATTGGCCCCGCATAGCGCTGTGGGCCATTATGATCAACAAGCGATTTATGTGACTGAAGAAAGTGACCATCCCTACCAGTTTCTAATCCCAAACGACGCCAAAGTCGAACACCGGCAAGAAATCACATTCGTTGATTGCGATCAAGTAACGTTAGCAATATGGCCATTGAATGTTACTCCATTTGCAGAGAATGAAGAGGCGACAGCCAAGATTCAATTCGATGTCAAATCGGATGGCACCAAAACACCTCGCTGGAATAACAGCCGCATCTTGACGGCTAAACGGAATGGTCCCGGTGCTTACGGTTTTGTCATTGAAATCGCCGATTCGAACCGCGAAGAGTTCAAAACTGCTGCCTTGAAAATCAAGCCCACCACCGACGAACTGGCTGTTCGTGGAGCGGTGAACTTCACCGGTACCAGCGGCAAGAGAATGCGGTTGCAGTGGGGCAATGTAGCGCATGCCGTTCGCGTATGGAACGATGGGCGTGAGCGTGATTGGAAATCGCCTCTCGAGTTGGCCTGCTACCATTGCCTACCAGAGAATTTGGCGGAGCAGTCGTGGAAATTGGATGGCGTCATGAAAGTCAAAGCTGGTGGATACGAGTTTCATTGCCGAGTGGCGCAGGATGGAAAAGTGAGCTATACGGATAAATGATAATCGCAAAGCTGGGTCGCACGAGAAAGCCCTTGCTCGTCGTTCTGCAGGTCACCTAGCCTCCGCTACGCTACGGCTACGGGTTAAACGACACGCAATAGAATTTGGCAATAAACGTTACTGTATAGAGACGCGGAATACATCTCGAAGCAGGCGTTCCTCGCCTTGCACCTCTTCAGCATACTTTCTTCCACGCAGTGCAATCTTTGAGCGTTCTAACGGATCGTTCCACAGCTTCTTGAGCGTTTGCGCTAGGGCCTCAACATCTTCTGCCGGAACGATAACGGCTTGACCGTCGGTCAGCACATCTTCGGCCCCTGGTCCTTGCGAGAGTATGACGCATCTCCAAGCGGCCATAGAAGAAAGATAAGTGCTGATGCCTGATGATGAGATATCCGTTTTGAAACGAGGTATGACAACGATGGCGGCTTCTTTGAGCCATTTCAAAAATGTCTCTTCCTTGCCATCGGTGTGATACTCAAGTTTCACGTTTGCTGGCAGATGATCGAACGATAGCTGTGTTCCATGCCGCTTCATCAAATCTTTGCCGGGAGTAAGTAACACGGCAGGCACATTCGCTTTCTCACACGCTTTGATGAATGTCCCCACATCGCGCAATGTTTGTCCAGCGCAGATCACATATTCGCCTGAGGCGGTATCTGCTTCATAGAGATTGATTCCCAATTCCCAATCATTAACCTTAAATGGTACGTAGCAGATACGTTCCTTCCTCAAACCGAAGAGCTTCTCGTAATAGCTCGTATTGCGAAAATAGAGCACAAATTGATCGACGCGTTTTAGCATCAAACGCTGATAGAATCGAAAGAGTTTGCGTTTCCAGTTTGTCGGACGACGGAGCAAAATGTCAACGGAAACCAACTTGAATCGCTTCCAAAAGAAAATCGTTCGCAGCAAGCAGAGTTTATACAAGCGAGCGTGAGCAATATTGAGAATGACAATATCTTGTTTGCCAGCGTTCCAAAAAATTTGCCACACGGACAAAACTTGGCTGGGATCATCGACATCGATCAGCTCAAACTCACCGGAGGCTTCGACGATAGGCTTAAATCTCTGGAAATTGCTGTAGATGCGGCGTTTGGCTTGCATGATCCTTCCCTCGGCACAACCGCTCACCAACCGGGTGCGTCCTATTGTGATTGCTCGTCAATGCGTTTCTAATTTCTGTGCGTTACTAATGTTGGGCAGCATATCGCGTGCAGCAAATTGGGGCAATAAGAGAGTTCGGTGAGATGCGAGAACGGTATCTAACGACACTATTTTGGATTCCGCCGCTTCTGGTTCTTGGAATATTTGAACTCTTCTTAGGGCATCGCCACGATTATTCGGGGCACTACCTCGCTGGTTATGGAGCCACTTTCATCGCTGCCATGCTAGGGATTCGAATGGCTCAGGGAAAAATGGTAGAGCGACACCTGCCTTTACTGATCATTCCTTTTTGTTTGCTGTGCATCTTGGGGGGAATCATCACCGAATCCACGATCTTTCGCTTAGCAAAATTTGATGAAGTCGATTTTTTCAATCAGAGCCTGGGAGCGGTGTTGGCGATGATGGTCGTCCAACAATTTGTATCGCTGTTGCTGGACGTGGAAACTCCAACGAATCCACACGACATAAGCGGGCCGATCATTGCGTCGAGTACAGCCAGTGCATCAAAAGAAAACATGCGTTGGTGTGACGGAGGGATCATCCTGGGTGTCATCTATTTGGGGATCGGAGGGGTGCTTGCGTTCGCTTAACCTTCTGGCACTAGGTCTACTCTTTGTTGCACTGTGTATCGGCAACTTGATGATCACGGCCGATCGGTCGTTAATTCCTCGATCGCTCGATGCGGCTGTTTTGCATACCGAGATTAAACGCGAGAAACATCCTGGCTTGGATGATGTTCACTTCATTAAATTATCCGATGGGCAAACCCTGCACGTCGATAAAACACTTGCTGAGCAATTAGAAGTAGGCATGCGAATTCGGAAAGTTGCCTGGCAGCGTGAACTAATCGCCGGAGAGGGGAAGATCCTGCTCGAATACTCGAAAGACTTTAGCGGTATGTTGTGGGCGATGCCACTTTGCATTCTCGTGGCTTTTGCGGCAATAATCTGGCCAATTCTCTGGCAATTTCTTTCGAAAGAAACGCTGCAATGACTTGGTTTACTGACCTAACGGGTTGCATTGAAGAAAGTCCCGAACAAGTGCGACAAGATCTGCATGTCACCGGCCCTTGGCTCAACTCCCACCGAAATGGAAAGCGTTGGCATTTTGGAACCTTACGTGTACCAACGTTAGCCGAGCTCCGAAAAGAAGTCGAAGCTCTAACTTGCCCAACTAGCCCTATTTCGTTTTCAGAACATGTCGGAGACGTTCAATCGCTGCATTTGCAAGAGTCGAATGCACACGCAACCTTTCAAGTCGCCTCGCAATTCAATCTATTGGAGATGCTCTCTCCGAACGTAGTACCGGAACAAGGCGTTGGAATTTATGAAAACGATCCAACACAGGGTCCTGCTTGTGCAATCGCGGCAGGTGCGGGAACCATTTACCGCAACTACTTCGTTACGCTGAATTCTCAGTTAGGCCAAACTACAGAATGTCAGATCGATTGCGTAGACGAACTCGCCAAATGGTTTCGAAATGCGGATCGCAAACTCTGGTCGATGCGCAATGGTTACCTCTTCCCAACCGAACAGGGACTGGGAATTATCAACTCAGAACTGACCAAACTAGATGAGAAGGAACGGAATCACGTTCGCGGATTGCTGCGAATCGGAATTCAGGAAAACACACAAGTTACGCTCGGCAATTCAACTCACTGTGTGACCCAAGTATTGTGCTCTGCTGTTCCAGTCGCCTACTCGCGATTTGCGGTTGAGGATTGGGAACCGCTGGGACGTCTGATTTTGGAAGCAACGTATGAAGCCACGTTTTGTGTTGCCCAGTTGCAAGCCGCATCCCGCGGTAATCCCAACTTATATTTGACACTCGTGGGTGGTGGCGCATTTGGAAACCGTAGCGAGTGGATTACAGAGGCCATTGAGCGTTCGCTGGGACTTTTTCAATCGTCTGGCTTGCATATTAAGTTGGTCAGCTTTGGTCGATCGCGTCCAGAAATTGCCGCGCTCGTGAAAAAACAGGCACGTTTTAGGTGAACTTCCGTAGCCCCGGATCGTACGTAGGTAGATCTTTTCGGACTTTTTTTGCAAATTCAGCCTCTTCGCTGCAAGATTTCTCGCGTTGATTACATCTTTTAAAGAGCCGAAGAGGACGGGAATATTTCTGTGCACCGAAACAAGCTTTGTTGACACCAAGTAGTGGTAACTGCCACAATACGTATGCCGATGAACGAACGTATGCCACGCCCTTTTGACTCTTTAGAAAGTGGCACACCGTTGCTGTGGATAAATTTAGGGCCGAATGTTTTTTGAAAAAGGAATTGCGCAATGATCCGTAGACTGTTTCTGGGTTTGTCTTTGTCGGTAGGATCGTTGATGCCGTTAACGGCCACGAATTTAATGGCGTTCGAGACAACAGCGGCATCTGTGACGATCGCGACTCATAAACAGATGAAGGTCTTCCACCCAAAACATCCTTCGCTTCAAGTGAACCTGCAAACGTTCTGCATTGACGGACAGGGAAATATTGTCACGGCCCTCGCAACGGAAGGCGCGATTGTCAACAGCGAACAGATCTCGGGGCTAGTCCTTTTCTATTCCCCCCAATTTGAAATCGTTAAAGAAATAAAGCTGGACTTTGCTCCAACCGCTTTGAACTTCGATAACGATGGCACGCTCTATGCCGCAGGAAATGGTTACGTCGCGAAGATATCAAGCGATGGAAAAGTCGTGAAGAAGAGCGCCACTCCCAACTTGTTGAACGGTGATGATGTTCGCTTGAAAGCCAAGAAGAAATTGGAAGCGGAACGCGAACAAATGTCGGCCAGTTACAAGAACCAAATCGACATGATCGATAAAGCTCTGGAAATCAAAAAGAACGGCGACAAGAAAACCGAAAAAACTGCAGACGAAAAGAAGCCTGCTGAAGGTACAGAAGAAAACACCGAAGAGCAGGTTGCCGAAGATGAAGGCAACGCACAATACATTGAACAGCTAGCGCAAATCTCGCAAGAAGAACTAGAGAACATGCGCAAGTCGTACAATGAGTACCTGAAACAGTTCAATGTGGATCAACCGATCGGCGATACCGAAGTTGAATCAGCCATCGCCAGCATGGGCCAAGTGCGATCGATTGCCATTGGCGAAGAAGATGTGTTTGTAACCTGCCCTGCCAATCTCGGATACGGTTACGACATTTACCGAGTGAGCAAAGAACTCGACGAACCACGAGTGGTTGTTAAAAATGTCTCGGGTTGCTGCGGCCAAATGGATATTCAAGCCAAAGGCAAACAGTTGTATGTCGCCGAAAACACCAAGTTCCGCGTTGGGGTATATAATCAGAAGGGGAAGTTAACATCCAAGTTTGGCTCGCAGGATCGAACCGGTAAAACTGGATTCGGCAGTTGCTGCAATCCGATGAATATCCGCTGCTGCGATAACGGTGATGTACTCACGGCTGAATCGAGCATTGGAACCATCAAACGCTATGATGCAGCAGGTAATTTGGTCGCGACCATTGGAAAAGCCAAAATCGGTGGCGGTTGCAAACATGTTGCCATCGGCCATGATCCGAAGTTGGACCGCTATTACATGATGTACCAAGACGAAGCTGCCATCTGCGTACTCGTAAATCAATCCGAGTTTCCCGGTGAGACCGAAGATGAAAAACTAGCTCGTGAAGCGGCTGAAGGCTTGGGCAAAAAGGTGATGGGAGCTTGGGAACTCGCCGAAACAAAGCCAACGGAACCCAAACAAGACGAAGAAGCTGCCAGCGTCAATGGACAACCGGTTACCATGGTGGACCTATACGGCTTCAAGAAAATTACTTTCAAGGCTGAGAACAAAGCGAGTGTCGTTTCAGGTGGTCGCTTTCAGATTTTCGGTGAAGGAACCGAATGGATCCCCGTAGCTCAAGATGGCTCCAAGCTGACCATGTCCTTGCTGAATGATCAGGTTGAAACATTGAAGCTAGTTGCCGAATTTGTGTCTGATGATGAAGTAAAGTTCGGCTTGGAATTTGGTCGAGGAACACCAACACAACCTTTGGGCAATTTCAAACGCGTCAAAGAGTAAATGGTTGTTTTGAGATGCTTTGGATTGTTTGTTGAATTCGAATCTTTTTGAAATCGAGTCAGTAAATCATGGATCGTCGCTCCTTCGTCGCCGGTATCGGAAGTCTGCCTTTTCTGTATGCAGGAAGTCAAGTTTTAGCTAACGCTAATGCTACGGACGAAGGATTGACGCTGGTCATCATGGATCCCATGTCGGCTCCCTTGGCTTGTGCTTGTGTTCAAGGCTACGCGCAACGCAAGTACGAGTTCCTAGGGAAGTTTCTCGAACAACAACTTGGAACCAAAGTGAACGTTTACTGGTCCGGCGCTCTTAGTTCTGCTATGGAGGAGTCAAAAGGAAGGGCGGATATTGTGATCGGTAAACGGAGCGTTGTAGTTGCCGACGGCCTAGAGTCCAAGCTTCCCTTGTCACCTATTGCAGATCTAACAGGCAAAGATGGAAAGACAATTCAGTGGGGACTGGTTGTTGTTCGAAAAGATGATGCTGCCAAAAAGCTAGAAGACCTTGCCGGTTACCAAATTCTGTTCGGCAAGAAGGAATGCGATGAAAAATATGCCGCCCCCAAACAGCTTTTCGCAGCTAAAAAAGTTGCGATTGCCGAAAAAGAAGAATGCGTTGGAGCCTGCAGCGAAGCAGTAACCAATTTGATTGATATGGAACCAGGCACTAAAGCTGCAGCGGTTATTTCCAGTTATGCCAAACCTCTGTTGGAAGGCTGTGGTACGATTCAAAAAGGTGACGTCCGCGTCGTGGGCGAAACGGAAAAGGTTCCTTTCATCACCGCGTTTGTGAATACTTCACTCTCGGAAGAATTGCGCAATAAAATTGCCGTCGCTTTGCTTAACGTGAAGTCGGAGCCAGCTTTGTTAACGGTTTTGGAAACTCGCGACGGCTTCGTGTCGCTTTCTGATTCCGCCTCAGACAAATCGGAACAGCCCGTCACTGCAAAAAAAAACTGAGCAATGATTGGCCCGGTTGGCGCGGAGCTCAGCGCGATGGCTTGGTGGCTAATCTCCCAAGCCAACTTGGAAAAATGCTCCATCGTATTTGGGAAGCTCCGCTACAGTCGATTGGCCTGGGTGGTATTTCGGCCACATCCGATCTGACAATCGCTTCTTGCCGCGACATTCTCGATCGTCGCGATGTTTTCCAAGCGTTTGATGCACAAACGGGTCAACCGCGCTGGCAAATTCTGCAAGCCTGTCTCGGCGAAATGGATTATGGTCGCGGACCTCGGGCGACGCCTTTGATTCTTGATGATGTGGTTATTCTGCTCGGTGCGTTTGGGCACTTGCATTGTGTGAAGCGAGCGAATGGACTGACTGTCTGGAAAAAGGATCTGGTAAAAGAATACGATGCTCCGCTTCCAACATGGGGATTCTCTGGGACCCCTTTGTTCGTCGATAACAAAATTATTGTGCAAATCGGTAGTCGTGTTGCCAACTTAGTCGCACTTGATTTGGCAACGGGTAAAGAACTCTGGCGCAGCGGCATTCAGCCAATCGCCTATTCCTCGTTCGTTTATTGCGAGCCGGCCGGAAAAGCTCAGGTGATCGGCTACGACGAGAAGAGTGTTGGTGGTTGGAATGTTCATACGGGTGAACGCCTTTGGACGATAACGCCGGAAAATAGTGGGGACTTTAATGTTCCAACACCTATTGTGCGCGACGATTCCTTGTGGCTTATCTCCGAGAATAATGGGCTACGGCGATATGAATTCAAAGATGGGATTGCTCAGCCAACGCCCGTTGCCACAAGTCCTGACTTGCTTCCCGATTCACACACACCCGTCTTGATTGGAGATCGAATCTACGTTGCCTACGAAGGTTTGCACGCCGTCGATGCGATGACGTTGGAAAATCTCTGGTCCAGCGATGCGGATCACTTCATGGGTTACGCTTCGCTCATCGGTAGCGACGACAAACTTCTGGTCTTAACTCAATCTGGTTCACTCACTCTGCTAGATATCACTCAACCAGTACCCAAGGAACTTGGCTCAGTATCTTTGGGAGCGGATATCGACTTCCAATCTCATCCAGCTATATGCGATGGCAAACTATTTGTTCGTGTTGGCAAATCGTTATCTTGCTTTGATCTTCATCAAATCAACTGAACGCGTTTTGCCCAATGCCTGCACCTTTAAATCGTCCCGCAAAAACGGGACGAATTTGCCAGTGCAATGTCAAATAACGGCGTTGCGAGCTACCCTGATGGGGATAGTCGGACACTCCTAGCGAGGTAAATGGAAAAGCTATGATTTGTGGGTAGTTTTGCCCATTCACAAAAAAGTTTTGGCCGCATGTCGAAATTTGAAGCGGTGAAACGATAACTTATCAAAAGCACTTCAACATTTTTTTTTGCAACGTGAGACAGCCATGAAAGTTATGGTCATCGTTAAGGCTACTCCATCCTCTGAGGCAGGAGTTATGCCAGATGAAAAACTCTTTTTGGAAATGGGCGCTTACAATGAAGCGTTAGTGAATGCGGGAATCATGCTGAGTGGTGATGGCCTACATCCATCTTCACGAGGCGTACGAGTCCATTTTGATGGTTCCGACCGCACCGTGGTTGATGGACCTTTTGCGGAAACGAAAGAACTCATTGCCGGATTCTGGATTTGGCAAGTTTCTTCGATGGAGGAAGCGGTGGCATGGGTCAAGAAATGCCCCAACCCGATGCCCGAAGCATCCATTGTGGAAATCCGGCGGATTTTTGAGGCTGCCGATTTTGGAGAAGCATACACTCCCGAGGTACAAGAACAGGAAGAGCGGCTTCGAAAAAAATTAGAGTCGCAAGGTTAAGCTCGCCACTGGTCTAGTCATCGTTTCCGGAAATCGTGCTGGGTCCGTTGCCCACAACCTTTTCATAGGTTCCATCGCCCGTCTTGACGTACTTGGTAAAGCCTTTTTCCTTAAGGTTTTTGTCGCTGAGACTTTTATTGGCGTGGGCATCGGACCAAATTCCGCCGATCGAAGGCGCAGCGAGAATACGACGAATGGGCTTTCCGTTATCTGGATGGGTTTCCAAATGCGGATCGCTCATCTTCTGAAAAAGTTCGTACTGTTCACCGCCTTGCCCGTCTGGCAAGATCTCTTCGTAGACATAAATGGGCATCTTGATCCCCTTTCTCAGCAATCTGCGTCCGCCCCCACATGTAGGTGATACGTAAGCTTTGGGACGTCTTTCTTATTCTCCCTTACGCCGGACTACTAGTCAAACTCGTTACGTTCCGAACTCGATCCCTGAAATTTGACGATTCGGATCAGAAGGGCGAAGTGAGAGAAATTAGACCAAACATAATGGAACTCGAACCGAAACTTCTTACCCTTCCCATCGCCAAAAACGGGGGAAAAGGTAAGTTAAAGACCGGAACGACCCATAGATTTTGTGGCTTGGTGACCAACGGACTGTAACCATGTCCCTTTGACTGTCCGTATCGCCATGTTCGAAAGCATGCGGAATGGAAACGCTACCCAACAGCAAAATTGCCTCCACTTCCGTCGACGGCCTCTCCAGCGCTGTCGGCTCCGTGGAGTCCCTTGCCACCGCAGCAAATCCAAGAAACGACTTTCCTGCTGTACCGACCGATTTGAACTGCCGACGCACGCCAATATGGAAACGTATCCTAGATCTGCTTATTGTGGCCGCAATTTCGCCTATCTTGCTGCCTGTCATGTTCTTGATCGCCTGCCATATCAAGTTGAGTTCTAAGGGCCCGGTTCTGTTTTGTCAGCGGCGTTTGGGATACGGCGGTAAGCATTTTACGATTCTCAAATTCAGAACATTGAAGCCGGAAGAGTATTGTGTCACCAGCAATCATCGAGCGTATGTTGCCGATTTAATCGATAGCGACAAACCAGCAGCGAAACCGGATATCAGCAAACGCTTAATTCCTGGTGGAAAGTTCCTTCGCGATGCCTCTCTCGATGAACTGCCACAACTCTTCAATGTACTCCTGGGTGACATGAGTATCGTTGGGCCACGTCCCGATGTTCTCGAATGGGAAGACTACAAAGCTTGGCAATGTCGTCGCTTTGAAGTCGCTCCTGGAATCACTGGTTTATGGCAAGTTAGCGGTAAAAATCGTCTGACGTTCGATGAGATGATTCGACTTGATATTCAATATGTCGAAACACGTTCGATCAAGCTAGACTTTTGGATCTTGTGGAAAACGTTAGCAGTTGTACTCGGACGCGGCAATAAATAAGCAGATAACTTAAAGAGCCCTTCACTCGCATGTGCGGAATCGCTGGACTATATCGATACCCTAGATCAACATCATCCAGTGCAATGGATGAGGTACTTGGTCTTATGCTGGGTTCGATTGTGCACCGTGGTCCGGACGATGAAGGAAGATTGCAAGATCGCGAACTTCATTTTGGAATGCGACGTCTCAGCATCATCGATTTGGCGGAAGGCCACCAACCGATATTTGATGAATCTGGTCGCTACGCGGTCGTCTTCAACGGCGAAATTTACAACTATCGTGAACTTCGCACCGATTTGATTGCGAAGGGGCATCAATTTCGCACCAACTCCGACACTGAAGTAATCGTTCATCTCTTCGAAGATCATCGTGAAAAATGTCTTGATTACTTGCGCGGCATGTTTGGCATTGCCATTTGGGATAACCAACGCCGTGAACTGTTTATCGCCCGCGATCGATTAGGTGTTAAACCTCTTTACTACACCGAAACCCAAAGCGACTTTGTTTTTGGGTCCGAGATTAAAGCGATCCTACAGCACCCCGAAGTCGAATCGCGTCCTGATCTGGTTGGGATTTCTGATTATCTGTCGTTGAAATACACTCCCGCCCCCAAGACGATGTTCGCGAACATCCATTCCTTGCCCCCTGGCCACTACATGGTCATCAACGAAAAGGGAGTACAGATTCAGCGATATTGGGATCTGCCGTTTGCACAAGAGTCAGATGTTGCGGAAAACAATATCTCTGACCAAGAGTACGAAGAACGTTTGCTCACTTTGCTTAAAGAATCGGTCCGCTTGCGACTTCGCAGCGACGTACCGTTTGGGGCTTTTCTTAGTGGCGGCCTAGATTCCAGCACCATCGTGGCATTGATGGCCCAAGAGTTATCCACACCCGTCAATACTTTTTCCGTAGGCTTTGGCGGAGAGGGTGAACCGGACGAACTCCCTTACGCTCAAGCGGTTGCGGACCATTTCGGATGCCGACATCATACGTTGAGAATTACTGCGGACGATTTTCTCAACCATGCAGAGACGGTCCTTTGGCACTTAGATCAACCTATCGCAGATCAAGCGACCGTGGCCACGTTCATGGTCGCCAAGCTGGCACGCGAACACGTAAAAATGGTTCTCACCGGCGAAGGGGGCGATGAACTATTCGCTGGCTATGCTCGATATGAAGGAGAACGCTGGTCTCCTTACACCACTTGGATGCCGAGCTTCATGGGCTCCACCGTTCGTTCGCTCTCTCAGCGATTGCCTGGCCTTCGCCGCGCCAAAATCGCGGTCAGCGCATTGACCCGCCGCAACGAAGCTGAGCGTTTTGCGAATTGGTTTCCGATGTTCACGGACGATGCGAAGGAACAACTCATTGTCGCTCAACACGCCGACATAAAACGTGGCGCAGGCCATGTATTCACTTCGATGCTAAGCAGTTGCCGAGCTCGTGAACCACTCAGTCGCATGCTTTATGCGGACAGCAAATTGTGGCTCCCCGATTATCTATTGCTGCGTGGTGACAAGTTAACCATGGCGCATTCTTTGGAAGCACGGGTTCCCTTGCTCGATCATAAGCTAACGGAATTCGCAGCCCGACTTCCGTCGCGTCTCAAACTCGCTGGCAAGAAAAGAAAGGTTTTGCTGCGAAATGTAGCCAGCAAACTTCTGCCGAAACAAATCATCGATCGACCGAAACAAGGTTTTCCGATTCCCATCGAACGTTGGTTGCAAAAAGAAGCCAAGCCGTTAATGCTGGATCTCCTGAATCAAGCGAGCATTCAACGGCGAGGTTTGTTCCAAGCTGACTATGTGGCACGACTCATGAATCAGCACATCTCTGGATACGCTGATCATTCCATTGCGTTGTGGGGACTCATGAGCTTGGAGATGTGGTTCCGTAAGTTCATCGATTCCTCCCCCAAGCTTTCATCATCCGATTCCAAGCGTATGGAAAGGGTGGTGCCATGAAACCTTTTTGCATTGTGAGCTATTTGGATTGTCCGCAATGGGACTCGTTTGTCCAAGAGCATCCTGCAGGTACATTATTTCATTCGAGTGCCATGATTCGGGCGCACGCTACCACTCACTTGTATGCCCCCTTAGCTTTGGCAGCGATTGACTCGCAGGGAAGAATTCTGGCTCTTTTTGCCGCCACCCGCGTCGGCTTAATTAGTGAATGGTCCAATCGATTTACCAGCCGCTCCATCCATTTCGCTGAGCCTTTGTTCGTGGATACCCCCGAGGGTTACGCGGCAATTTTGGAGTTGATGCGAATCCACGATGAAGCGAGTCGGCGAACGGCTCTCTTCACTGAAGTTCGCCCTATTACCCCCCACCCTCATCAAAGTAAGATGTGGAAAAACATCGGCTATGAACTGAAGGGCTATCACAACTACGAATTGAATTTGCAACAAGCGCCTGCCGACATTTGGAAAGGTTTTACGGGAACCTGCCGCCGCAATATCAATCGCGCTGAACGACGGGGTGTAACTCTTGAAGTCGTTGATCCATACACCCATGTTCCGGCTTTTTATTCCATCCTCAAAGAAAGCTATGCCAATTCCCGAATTCCTTTGGTCGACATAAGCCACTTCTACTCCGTCTTCCGCGAAATGGAAATCGAACGCATTCGGATGGTGTTTGCCAAACTCGACAACCAAGTCATCGCAGCGAGCTGTTTCTTGACAGATGCAGAACGAGTTTATTATTGGTTCGCTGGCACGAAACGTGTACCGGGTATTTCGGCCATGGCATCGATCGTATGGGACGCCCTCAAACACTATGCTCAAACCGATAAGAAAATTTTTGATTTCTGCGGCGCCGGTTGGGAAGGTGAAGATTATGGGCCAGGTCGCTTTAAGGCACACTTTGGCGGAACTCTAACCAATCATGGCCGATACCGAAAAGTCCATTCGCAATGGCGGTACAAACTTGCCGATGCCGCATACTCTGCGGTTCGAGGCATCTTAGCACCTAGGATCAATCGAAAAGATTCAAACGACGATTCCAAATCTGTTGAAACAACTCGTTAATTTCGGTTATCTATGACTTCTCCGCAACGCAAAAAGCGCATCCTCATGATTTTGGAAAACGAGAGTTTTCCTGAGGACACTCGTGTGTTGTTGGAAGCTCTTGCGCTTTACGAAGCAAATTATGAAGTCACCGTGATTTGCCCAACAGGTCGCAGCCATGCCAAATATGAAATGGTGCGTGACATTCGCGTCTATCGATATCCCAAGCCCATAGAACCGTCGGGCGTCTTAGGTTATCTCTTTGAATATGGCTACAGCATGGCTGTAGCTGGCTTGATTGGCAGTTGGTGTTTGGTTCGCCATGGCTTCGATGCGATTCACATCCACTGTCCTCCAGATATGAATATTCTCGTTGGCATTCCATTTCGCTGGCTCGGCAAAAAAGTTGTGATCGATTTGCACGACTTATCGCCAGAACTCTTTTCTGCCAAACGCAACAAAGAGAGTCGCGGTTTATTGAGCAAAGCCCTTCACTTTTTCGAGCGACTCGCATCGCGCAATGCCGATGCGCTCATTGCCACGAACGAGACGCAGCGAGAAGTGCAATTGACCCGCGGTGGGGCGCGTCCTGACCGCTGTTACGTAGTTCGCAACGGCCCCAACCGACAATTCATCCCAGGAGTCGAGCCTGCACCTGGTCTCAAAAATCCTGGTGAAATCTTGGTGGGTTTTGTGGGTGCCATCGGCGTCCAAGATACCGTTGAGAATTTCGTATATGTAATCGACAAAATACGCAAACGGCGGTCCGATATTCGTGGCATGATCGTCGGTGGCGGTCCCGCTTACGAACATGTAAAGCGTGTTGCACAAGATTTGCAATTAGGCGAGTGGATGAAGTTTACGGGGCCCGTGGAGTTCGCCAAAGTTCCCTCGCACATCGCCGCCTTTGATATTTGTGTAACACCCGATTCAAGTAACCCCTACAACGATAGCTGCACGACTATCAAGACCATGGAATATATGGCTCTTGAAAGGCCCACGGTGGCTTTCGATACCAAAGAAAATCGTCGCACTGCAGGGGAAGCTGCCTTCTATGCGCAAAATAACGACCTCGATCAATTCGCAGCGTATATCGAGCAACTGGCAGATTCCCCCGACTTGCGAAAGTCAATGGGCAGCGAAGGGCGGCGATTGATCGATGAAAAATATTCGTGGGATCGTCAAAAGCTCCATTTGCAGCAGTTGTATCAAGATCTATTTTCCTCGAAAGCTGAACGGGAACAACGCCTTGCTCGAGAGCAAGCTCAAGTAGAGTCGACCTCGCTTTCTATCACGCTTCATCCGCAACTCAGTCATAAGCCAGAGCTGACTGCAGCCATTCAAGCTGACATACAAAATGCTAAGCTTCCTGGTTCGTATCAGTTCTTTTATCGCATTCGACATTGGATTCCGACAGCGACCCGACAATGGCTGCAAAAGAGACAGTGCCGCAAAATTCAAGTCGATTCGAATTGGTATGTTCCTAGCGCTACCATTCCTGATGCTCCGACACAGTCACCTGCCATTTGGCCGGATGCAGCCGAATATTCGTTGGTGTTAACGCATGATGTCGAGTCCGCTGATGGCATGAAAATGATTCCCCATTTAGCGAAAATCGAAAACGAGCTAGGCCTAAAGTCTTGTTGGAATATCGTGCCATTCAAGTACAAAGTGGACCGAGGCTTGCTGCGCGATTTGGTAGCTCAAGGGCATGAGATCGGTATCCATGGCTTTAATCATGATGGCCGACTGTTTAGCAGCTATCAAGAGTTTATGCGACGCGTCCCAACCATCAACCGAGCCTTAGAGGACTATCAAGCGGTTGGGTTCCGTTCCCCGATGGTCCATCGCAATCTAAAGTGGATGCAACATCTCAATATTGAATACGATGCATCCTGTTTCGACATCGATCCATTCCAAGCGATGGCTGGTGGTTGCGGATCATTATGGCCATTCATGGCAGGCAAATTTGTCGAGCTCCCCTACACGCTCCCGCAAGACCATACCTTGTTTGTCGTTATGAATGAGAGTAACGACCGTATCTGGCGATCAAAACTTGACTTCATACGTCGACAACGCGGCATGGCGTTGATGTTAACGCATCCAGACTATCTCTCTTCTTTGCATAAACTAGACATCTACCGAAACTTTCTGAAGTTCTTGCTGGAAAGCAGTACGCCGTGGCATGTCACGCCGCGCGACATGAGCCGCTGGCTTCGCCAAGAAATCAATTCAACCACCAAGCACTAAGCTTGTCGAAATCTAGCTTTTCCCCAAATGATCGCCATGCCAAGATTGGGAACGCCCCATATTAGACATACCAACAATGCGATATCGGTGCTCGATTGAGCGTCTATCCCGATTAGTTCCAACCCTAAACGATTGAGCACGAACCAAGCTGCAGTCGTTAAGCCGATGAGGCCTAACGTCAAAATCGCATTGAGAAGTAAGAACCGCCGCAGCCAATCTTGTTTTTTGGGTGGAGGCCCCAGTTGTGCGGAAGGTGGTTGGTAGGCGTCATTCTGCATATAAGAAACGCTCGTTATCCGTGTCACAGCATTGAGATCTGCGCAGGTGCCAATGTGAAACACATCGTCCTTCTTGTCTCGTGCTTATAGTAATCGGCTGCGTTAACAGTAGCGTTTAAGCTTCATCGCTGCGGAGAGCCGGCAAGCCTTCAACACTCTTCTGGTTCTTGGTTCTTCGGTATTGAACTAACTCTTCGTCACTTTTCTTTTCAGCCCAGCGCACCAAAGTTTCGCGATCTTCAACAAATTCCATACGAGGCACAGAGTACCCGCAGGATTCGCTAACGCGGCTTACATCAACCACAATAACCGATCGAATGCCTCGATGGGCAGGATACAATGCCAGCCATTGCCCCCACTGCTCATCCCCTTTGGTAATCACTTTTCCTTGGCCATGCAGCCGAACAATTTTGGGTGGCCCAGAAAAGGCACAGAACATGAGGACGATTCGTCCATTCTCGCGCAAGTGGGCAATTGTCTCGGCCCCACTACCGGTCAAATCGAGATAAGCGACTTGCTGCTCTCCAATAACGCGAAAGCTGTCGAGGCCTTTAGGTGAGAGATTCACCAACCCGTCATTCGCCAACGGAGCCGTTGCGACGAAAAAAAGATGCTGTTCAGAGATCCAAGCCGCCAATTCGGGCGAAATGGATTCCAGCTTTTTCCCCATTATTTGCTCCAGGTACTCGGCAAGCTGGTGGACCATACTTCGATGTTCCACCAGCCAACGTTGGTCGCCGTTTCAATTATTCTTCACCTGGCTTTTTCGATAGAAAATCCTTCAAGGTACGGGGACCTTCTGCATCTGCTGGGGCAGGCTTAGCTGGTTCACGTCGCGGTCGACGATCGCGTCGTTCCTCTTTGCGGGAATTCTCTTTGCGAGAAATCCCTTCTTCGCCCACACTGGCGGATTGCAATTCGGTACGTGGAGCAGCAGGTGTAGAGATCGAAACATCAACCGTTCGGATAGGTTCACGATAGCGATCCATTTTATGGAAGCCTTGAACAGCACCTTTAGTGGCTGCCTTCTTTTCGTTAGCTTCTTTCGGCTTGATTGTGGCTCGTGGTTTGTTGGCCATCGCATTGATGGCGTATGTCGACGCAATGCGTACTGGCTCTACCGGTGCTTCAGTGGATTCTGTTGCGGCCAATCCTTCCGATGGCGAATCGGTCATTGCTGCAGCAGTGGTAGGACTTGGGGTGTACTCGGCCACCCTCGGCTGATACACGGTCTCATCGTTTTTGGCGGAGGAGCTAACATTTGGTGAAGTCGCAGTTGTTGTAGTTCGCTGAGCATTAAGCTTCTTTTTCTGGAGTTTCTTCTTTCCCTTGAGCCCCTTCATTTTGGGAGCCGCAGGTTCAGAAGAGACATAGCGTTCTTCTTTAACGGTTGAGGTTGCAGAAACGGCAGTTGCAATGGATGCTGCAGGGCGCTCCGAAACCAAATTATTTTCTGGCGCTACTTCTGGTTTAGTAGAAGCGTTATCGTCGCTTGCAAGGGAAGCAGGGTCGATGGGTTTGGTGCGCAGAATGCTAAAAACAAAACCTGCAAAAATGGCGGCCAAAGCCAATACAATCAGCCAACCGACTACAGAACTGCTTTCTCCGGTCGCTGCTTGAGCCAGAACCGTGAAGCTATTTGAAACCTGCAACAAAGAAAACATGCCTACAACTTTCAACGTTGAACGGGAAAATACGAATCAAACTCTAAACGCTAGTTTAACTTAAAGATGTACTTTTGGCGAGCGTTTCCTTGGCTAACGCTTCCATCCAAGGTCGCATGGAATCCAGAATGGCCGCTCGATCAACTTGTGGCTGGTAATGGAGATCTCGTCGTGCGGCCTCAATTGAAAAATAATGATCCAACCCCAATTGCTTCGCTACGAATCGCGTCATTGGGGGCTCAGCCCTCTTTCCAGCGATTTTGT
>JAFLCP010000039.1:0-1680 GCA_017303505.1 Planctomycetota bacterium
GTTGTGGAACGCCCCCCGCAGGTCGGCCAGCTCGACGAGCCGCGGCAATTCCCCCGCCTCCGCCGCCTCGATCTCCCCGCGCCCCTCCCGCAGCTCCGGCGGGATGAACCGCAACCCGAGCGCCGCAAACAATTCCGCCTCCTTCGAAATCCTCGTGCCCGCCGCAGGCCCTCCGTCCTCCGCCATCCGCTTCGCCGCCTTCTCCTTCGCCGTGCCCTCCCCCTCCGCCGGCACGAGGCCCCACTCGCTCAACGACAACCCGCGCGCCAGCGCCCGCTGGCGCATCAGCACGTTGTGGTCCTTCGAGCCCGTGAAATGATGCAGCGCGAACACGAACTGGTCCGCCGGCACGATGCGCAGGTCGGCCTGCAAGCCGTCCTGCAACCGCACGCTCGCCTTGGTTTCGCCCTGCGCGGTGACTTCCTTGACGCCCGGCATGGCCGTGAACCAGGCGACAACCGGTGCGCTGTCCGCCGCCGCCACGAGGAAATCCAGGTCGCCGATGGTCTCCATCCCCCGGCGCAGGCTGCCCGCCGCCTCCGCCCGCTCGACCGCTGGGAGCGCCCGCAGGCCGGCGAGGATCGGGGCGGCGACCTCCTGGGCGTCCCACCAGAGATGCCGTTTGCCGTAGGCCTCGCGGTGCCGGATGCCGGCGAGGATCTTCTCCTGCGACTTCTCACCGAACCCGTCCAGCTGCGCCACGCGCCCGTCCGCGCACGCGGCCGTCAGCCCGGCGATGTCGTCGATGCCCAGCTTGGCGTGCAGGGCCCGGATCTTCTTCGGCCCGAGGCCGGGGATCGAAAGCATCTCGACGAGACCGGGAGCGATGGACGCCTTGAGCTTCTCGTGAAACTCCTTCGCGTGGCCCGCAGTGATCTGGTTGATCCAGATTCCCTCGGGCATGTACTCTTTGAGGTTCGCTAGGCACGTTTTTCCCACGCACGCGTAGGACACAATCTTGCGAACCATCCACGATGAGCGACTCGAACCAAACCCAGGCTTTTTAACCACGGCGTTAGCCTGGGTGGCAGTGATTGCTGTGCCAACAATCGATTTCGTCCAGGGATTCCTAAATGTTCCTCCGCACCAACGATTCGTAACGAACAGTTTGAAGGAAACTTGGGATAGAGGTTGGCTATTTTTCGGAGTTGTTGGTGCGATCGCTTTGTTTTTTGGATTACTGGGTTGGGCATTCGCGACACGAGTCGCTGTCGACGGGCAAGGCATTAGATTGTCGAGTCTATTCGGAGGTGATCGTTGGTTATTCATGTGGGCGGACGTGCGTTCTTGGCGAGTAGAGTCCTATGAAGAAGCGTCATACGGCTCGGATGGATGTGGTGGGATAGCCACACTGACCCGCTTTGTGGTCGAGTTGGAGTCCAGGGCAATACCACTCGTAGTTAAGGATACTTGGAAAACGTCTATCCTTACGGAACTCAAAACGACGCTCCCGCTTTTGCGAAGTCAAGAACTTCAGCAAACGAATCCAGCCACGGAAAGATAAATCCAGGATTTTCTGCGTTTCTAGCCAATTGCTTTGGAGTTCTGTAGCACCCCTGCTGGCTCGGTGCAAGGTGGAATGCGGCGTTGCATTTCGGCTCGCCGAACGAAAACCGAGCCGTTTTTCGAGTCCCGCGAGTCGTCAACACCCTAGGGTTTTGCATGTCCCGGTCTGGTACC
>JAFLCP010000039.1:1729-54552 GCA_017303505.1 Planctomycetota bacterium
TTCACATCTCGGTGGACGCGGCGGGATTCAAACTAGGTCGCCTTGTTTGGAAACACGGTAAGGAGGAAAACAATCCGAATCAATCGATCAACCTATCTTCTTGTTTTCTTATGCAAGCGTCTTTGCCGTCGTTCGCTATAGAGTACCGAAGAAGCGACTGCTAGACTGAGAGCCTGCCTCACCAAGACGACTCCCAGTCACCGCGACCTTCCCTCGAGTGAAATTGTAAATACAGATGTTCCCACAACATGCGTTACACCATACATCAATGGCAGCCTTTCTAATTGCCATGATTCTTGGAAGCTTGTGTTCTACAGACTCCTTTTCGCAGGAGCCCTCTTCTGAAAGCGCACACTTTACGAGCGATGCAAGTGGACGCATTGTTGGCTTAAGCTATTGGGGGAATGGTGGACTGAGACAAGCCGCACCTAAAGACGTTTCCAATCTAACCCACGTCGAGATATCCTACGGAACAACACTCACGCGTGACGACATTGAGTTCTTGGCTTCGCTACAGAACATCGAGGATTTGTCTTTTGGTGGCAATTTAGACGACGAGTACGTCGTGATTGAGGGTGACCTTGCTCCACTTGCTAAACTCAAGCGGCTCGAACGATTGTTTCTATGCAAACGCGATATGCGTGACAGCGACCTTGCGTTTCTTCGTGAGTTGCCTAACCTGCAATCATTGGAATTCCTCGCAGGCCCTAATCCCTTAAGTGAAAATGGCTCTAGCGTCACAGACGCGTGTGCCGAGTCTATAGGGAGTTCAAAGTCCCTTCGTTTTCTTGTAATTGACGGAGGAAATGCAATCTCTGATTCATTCGTTGATAAAATCACCCAGCATTTGAGCAACCTTGAGCATTTCGATTTAGATTCGGAACTCCTAACCGACCGCACTCTGCAACTGCTTGCCGAACGGTGCGGCAACTTAAAATCCATTAACTTGTATTCCAAACAGTTCACGGACCACGGCGTCGCATCTTTAGCATCCGCAAAACAGCTACAAGAAATTTGGTTGGAATGCCCGCTGCTGACACAGGAATCTGTGAACGCTCTTACGGAACTCAAAGACCTACGCCACCTCTTGATCACCGCCCCAACAATCACGAACGAAGTCGTGGAGAAGGTTTCAAAACTACCCGAGTTGCAGATCCTTTGCCTTAGAAATACTCCGCTATCGGATGAGCAGTTTGCGATGTTTGCCAATCATCCCAAACTCGAATCGATTTTTGCCAACGGCCGAAATCTAACGACAGAAAGGGTTTTACAGGTGATCGCGACGATGCCGAAGCTGGAGCACATGACACTTGCTGAAGCACAAGCCCAAAGTGCGGTGACCCGTTTTCTAGCGGCACGAAAGACTGCATCCAAGAAAATGGATCGGTGAATAAGCTGCTGCGCGAGACGAAAAAAACTGCGATCTCGTATGCTACGCCAATCGCACTCCACTACACCATCACCTTCGCCACACCAGCCGCCTTAATACTTGGTGAGCGTCTTGTTAGTCGCCAGATCCGCAGCGAATACACGCGATTTCCAGGGAAACAGACTATTTTTCAGCGAAGGCTCTACAATCGAACTAGTGACGCGCTGCATCGGAAGGTGTGAAGGGCGAGACAAAGCCAAAACAGCCAATCGCTCAATGCTAAAGTTGCTCGCACCATAAGTTGCCGTTACATTAAGGAGAACAAGCCCGAGCGTTCGAGTTGTTGGCTGCATAATTGCGGTCCGCAAGTTTACGGCCGGTCGAAAGCACATTTGACTCGTACATCATTCCAAAACCTATGACCCGCGAACAATATCTCAAACAATACTATCTCTGCTCCGGCGTCGGTCTAGCTTTTGCCCTCGCTGCCATCGTGGCTCACAGCATCGAGCGTTACGCTAACGTAGACCTCGACCTGGGCTTCGGTTTAATGTGCTTTGCCGTTTTCATGTTCATACAGGGCTATTTTCAGCACCTGCAGTCGCTCAGAGCAGATTCGTCCAGATCGCAATCATTGCGTTGGACCAGCAAAATCAAGTTGTTCGGTTTGCCTCTATACGATGTGTACCTCCCCGCGCAATCTGAATGCAAATCAATTCAGCAGGCAACCGCGACGGGAATTTTTGCGGTAGGCCTAAGTGCCAAAGGTGTCATTGCGGCTGGGGTGCTCGCCCGAGGAGTCGTCAGCATAGGGGTTGGCTCTTTTGGTGTCGTCAGCGTTGGAGTCTGCAGTATCGGTTTGCTATTTGCGGCCGGTTCGTTGGCGATTGCACCCGTTGCATTTGGGGTCTTGGCCATCGGCATCGTGGCGGGTGGTGTGGTTGCGTTCGCGTGGAATGTTTTGTTCGCAGTCGGATAGTCACTCGGGAGCATAAGCCTAACGAGGCAATGCTCCCGAACGCGATGTTGGACGTTATAGTCCGTCAGTTTCTCCAGTCTATACATTGTTTTGCGACTCACTGCGCAACACCACTGTTTCCGCTGACTCTACAGTCCACTCAGTCGAGTCTACTTGCTGGTCGCCTCTGTCGACTCGGTGATTCCAACTGGGGAACTGAGCGCTACGCGGAAGCCTACATAATCGGAGCGCGTATCAGGAGGGAAATGAAAGGCTCGGTCCCCTGACCTTCCCAACATTGCGGGCGTTAACCAAGCGCCGCCACGAATCATTTGGCTAAAGCCCTCGTTGGGGCCAGTGGGATCGATAACTGTCCCTTCGGGATAATCGCCGGCCCAATCGCTGCACCACTCCATCACATTGCCGTGCATATCATACAGCCCCCAAGCGTTCGGCTCCTTCTTGCCGACCGGCTGTGATACGCCTTTACAGTTCGAAGAGAACCAGCCGACGTCGTCATACAGCTCCAGCCCTCCAAATGAGAACGGCGCATTACTACCAGCTCGGCAGGCGTACTCCCATTCCGCCTCGGTCGGTAAGCGATACACTCGACCGGCCGCCTTCTCTTCGGGCAACTCAGACAGCTTCCTGTAGAATTCGACAGCATCCTCCCATGAAGACTGATCGACAGGATGATTCGAGCTATCAACGTTATTGACTGTGTCTCCCTGAAATTTACTAGGGTTATTGCCCATCAGCTTCGAATACTGAGCCTGAGTGACCTCGAAAGCGCCCATGTAATAGTCCCGAGTGAGTGTGACTTCGTGCCGTTGCTCTGCGAACTGATACCCCTCTTCTCTAAACAGCGAGCCCATTTGAAATTTTCCGCTTGTGATCGGCACCAGCTTCATACCAATACTGTTGGTAATTCCCTGTTCAGCCTGCAACTCTGAAGAATCATTACTTCTCAGGCGAGCTTGCTCAATCGCCGCCTCAGCTGCGGCGGAAAGCTGTTTGGACACACTCATGATCGGGAGGACTTCTTTCGGCCCCTGACCGCGAAAATGAATCATCATTTGCGCAAGGTCGATTTGCACTCGCTCGTCTACTTCAGCGGCCCGTTGGAGATGTACGTTCCACTCATTTCGTATCACCTCTTTGTAGACTGCCTCCCCGCACTTCCAGCTCTTGGGTCCGATCTGCTCGAACGACTGCTCGGAAGATGAGACTCGATAGGAGACTTTGGTGACGTTTTGACCCTTGATCTCCGGGTCGATGGCTATCCTGGAAACCTCTACGGGCCAGCTATTGCGAACGATCCGAAACCCGATACTGAAACATTGGCTAGCCCCCTGCCACCGATAGCTGCGGGTCGCCAGTCTGCAACGTGTCGCTTCCTTGAACCAGCAGCCTCCCCGGATCACCCGATCAGGACCTGTTTCCTTGGCAATCGGATCCGTTCCGCCCGGCAATTCTTGGTAGTAGCAATCCTGAACCCACTCCCAGGTGCTCCCGTTCATGTCGTGCAGGCCCCACGCATTCGCCTTCTTGGTGCCAACTGGCTTCAGATAACCGCCGCTGTTTCCATCGTGCCACGCCACTTCATCAAGGCTGCCTCCGGGGTACATCCCTGTCTCACCCGCTCGCGAAGCGTATTCATACTGCGCCTCGGTCGGCAAAGACATCTTTCCACCATCCTCGCTCCCAAGCGCAGAATTGACCTTTTCCATAAACACTTGGGCGTCGTCCCAACTGACGCCCACGACGGGGAGATTGGGACCTTTGTTCTTCTCGGGATGAGGCTGACCGTAGGGTCCGATGCCATCGAGTGGATTGCTCCCGGTCACGGCCGCCCACTGCGACTGAGTCACTTCGGTTTTAGAGATCCAAAAGCCCTTGCTCAGGGTGACTTGGGCCTGATCTTCTCTGCTTTCCCTCCCCTTCTCAGATGGCGGGCTCCCCATCATAAAATCACCCGCTGGGCACCAGCAGAACGTCATCATCACACCGGGCGCGATCTCGAACTCACGCTCCTCACCGGCACGATTTCCTTTGAGCTTTGCATAAGCCCGTTCACTAGCAGTTACGACATCCACGGTTTCGCTTGTGTCTGGCTTGGCTGGTTTTACTTGCGCCGTTGCGAGACCTGCTGTGGCAACGATTACAGCGAGTGTTTTCGCTAGTGTTCTCATCTTTGTGGTTCCGAGTTGTTGTTCTGCATTTCCGTTTGAACCCAATTGGGTTACGAACATGAATTCGCGGAAATCATGGTTGCGGATGCAGAAAAATATCCTTTTCTCCAAAGAGTTGATAGCCTCGTTTGACTGCGAGGACAACAAAACAGAAGAGGCCATATTCACGACCAAAGTCTCTTCTTTTATTTTGTTCGACCTCGTATCGAGTCTGTATGAAGAAAGGGTTAATTGCAGAGTTGGGAACAGTGGCACACTGAAAACGCCGTCGTCGTTAGCGTGGTGCAACTTCCTGATGCCAATCTACCCTAATGTCCGTTTCGAGGCATTCGATTCGGATTTGGTGCAGTTACCGGAGAATGTGATTAATGATTCCAACGCTGAATTTTCAACAAGCAATAGCCTCTCGCCTCAGTATCCGATCCATTAACGATTGTGTCTTGTTCGACATGCATAGGCATGTTAAGAAAGATTCTTAAGCCTGAACTCCCATCCGTGGGTCCATCTTCTCTATTGGGAACGAACAGATGTTGTTTTGCCGACTTGCTTCTAAACTTGTGTTGTGCGGAGCCATCCTTTGGTGCAGCGTTTTTGCTGCGGGAGCGGACTACGTTGTGGTAGTCTCGAAAGCGACACAGAGCGATTCGGAGTGGAGCAAGGTGGTCGAGGAACTCGTCGCCAAACATGAAGCGACCGTGGTCGTCTACGACAAGCATGTCAGCGAGTCGCTGCCAGCCTTGCGCACAACATTTCCTCGTTACGCCTGTTTCGTAGCGACGAGCGCGGAAGCTGGCCAACAAATGGTCGCCGACGTACATCGACTGACGCGCAAACTCGACGACGATCCTTATGCCGATGTCTTCTGGGGAATTCTGACTGGCTACGACGCTGCGAACGCACTCGCGATTGCCCAAGAGCGCGAGCCTCTGGTCATCAAACGTGTCGCTTCTGGCACGGAACTAGCGATGGACCGGGTTACCGAGGGCGTGTGGTATTGTGAACTGAAACAGAATCACATGGTTCGCAAAACATCTGGGGAAGAGGCGAAACAGTCAAAAGGGCCAAGCGATACCACACAGGCTCTCGCGGATACATTGACCGAGTATAAAGCTGATTTGTTCGTCACTTCGGGGCATGCGACCGAACGTAATTGGCAGATTGGCTTTCGCTATCGCAATGGTGAGTTTCAATCCAAGGGAGGCGAGTTGTTTGGCGTTGATACCAAGGGGAACAAGATTCCGATTGTGTCGCCCAATCCGAAGGTTTATTTGCCAATCGGAAACTGTTTAATGGGTCACATCGATGGTCCCGACGCTATGGCTCTGGCATTTATGAATAGCGCTGGTGTGCGCCAAATGATGGGCTATACGGTACCCACTTGGTATGGCTATGCAGGCTGGGGCTGTTTGGATTACTTCGTTGAACAGCCGGGGCGTTACACTTTCGTCGAGGCCTTCTTCGCCAATCAGAATGCCCTCATCGACCGCTTGGAAACAAACTTTCCTGACATTGCCCGGCTCGATACTCCGCCGGGCTCGATGCCACCCAGAAAGTTCACTCTCTCCGATGCGGCCAAGAATGCCGGTCTCTCCCATCATGATGGACTTGGTTTGTTGCATGACCGCGACGTCGTAGCCCTTTACGGCGATCCAGCTTGGAGCGCGAAGCTTGCGCCGGGCAAGCTCTCCTATGAGCAAACGTTGACTGAAGTCGCTGAGGGTGTGTTCGCGCTGGAGATCAAGCCGCTGTTAGGCGAGAAGTCTTTTGAGCCCGTGAATCGCAATGGTGCAGAGCGTGGCTGGAGACCCATCGTGCAATTTTTTCCGCATCGCCTAAAGGATATTGAGATCATTTCAGGCGAGGATCTCTCGCCGGTGATTACCGACAACTTCATACTTATTCCCAACCCCAAAATCTGCGATCCGAATAAATCGTATCGCGTCGAGTTTAAGGCGAACTCAGTTACTTGGCAGCCTTGATCCAGGTAATGCAAACTCGGATTACTACCAATCCATTGTGCGCTCCTTTCCGAAAAACTATAGCACAGCGCCATAATTGTCTAGTTTTGCGCGTTGGGATTTCAATTGCTTACCCCTGATGGTACTATCGAATGGAGAGTTCTCCGGAGAAGTTTCAGGCACGTGCGGACTGAGGATCCAGGACAACCTTCGTACTTACTGCGATCCTCGACTTACTGGAAAGCCGGAACAATGAGTTCCTATCGCAAAGTCAACTCGGCCCGACTAGGGCGTCAAACCAGCACGGCTTTACGGTTTCAAATTGGCTGGTTAACAAGAACATGGAATAAATATCTTCTTTGTCCGGCGATGGCCTTTCTCACAGTCGTGCTGTGCTCCTCGAACCTAATCTTTGCTCAAACCGATTCGACAACGACTTCGATTGTCTCAGACAAAAAATCCTTCGACGATACAGTCTTTCCATTCTTGAATAAGTACTGCGCCGATTGTCACGGGGAGAGCAGCAACGATTCTGGTGTCGTTCTCTCAAACATCAGTTTTGATCTGGCATCAGGCCGTGACATGGAGCTTTGGAATTCGGTGCTCCGGCAAATCCATTTGGAAGAGATGCCACCCCCTGAGAGTGAACAACCCGAGCCACACGAAAGAGATGCCGTGATGCTCTGGATCAATGTCGAATTGAAAAAATCAGGAAACGTCTCTGATCTCTATTCGAAATTGGAAAGCCCCAGCTTCGGCAATTATGTGAATCATGAAAAGCTCTTCAGCGGAGAAATCACCACTGAGTCTTTTTCGCCAGCACGCTTGTGGAGAACGAGTCCTGAAGTTTTCGAAAACATAAAATCCAATTACGGACCGGGAGCGAAGGATTTTAGGCAGCCTTTTCCGTTGGAGGATAAAGTTGGGATCAAGGACTATGCCAACCTCTTATTTGCGGATTCAGCAGTAGTAAGCGTATTGATGAACAATGCAGCTTGCGCAGCGGATGAACTCATTAAACACTCTCCCATCGCTTCTTCCGATGCGAGTCCTCCAGACGACATACTTGCGTCTGCGATCCGCGAACATTTCAACAAAGTTGTCTATCGAGAACCGCGCCAAGAAGAGATCAGCAACTACATAGAGCTTTTCCGAAAGACAGCCAAAGAGGGTGGGAATGCCGAGGCCATGCGATTGGTGTTGATGGCGGTGATGCTGCACCATGAATCCGTTTACAGAGTTGAAATCGGTCTTGGAGAAGCTGATTCTCACGGTCGTCGAATGTTGTCTGGTACAGAAATGGCGTTTGCGATCGCTTTTGCGTTGACCGATCGTCGGCCTGATGCGGAACTTCTACAGGCCGCCAAAACGGGGAGGTTGAGCAGCAACGCCGAGGTGCGGTTACAGGTCACACGCATCCTTCAGGATGACGCGATTGACAAACCCAGGATTCTGCGTTTCTTCCAGGAATTTTTTGGCTACTCGCAGGCCCACAAGGTCTTCAAGGATGAAGATCGCTCGGGTGGATTTGCTTACTACGGCGAGAACTACCCTGCCATGTACGAACGAGATGCTGATTTCTTCGTCCTGAACATTCTGGATAAGGACCGGGACGTATTCAAGCAACTGCTTACGTCCGACGAATACTTCATCATCAACCGAGCAACGTTTCGAAACACGGTCTACGATTTTTATAAGCAGAACCAAGAGCAACTTGATGCAGGAGAATATCCAGAAGCGAAGCAGAAAGAACTCTTACAGAGACTGAATCTGAAAGGCTGGCATGAGCTGAATGTGAAATACAACCTGCACAACTTCAATAAAGGCTTCAATGGAAGTCTCGCTGCGATCAAGCAGATCGTGGAGGAGCAGTATAGTTGGATGAACACCAAAGACGAAAATGTACTGCGGCATCAGATGCAGGCTCTGTATGCAAAGTATCCAATGGTTTACGACCTTAGGGACGATGAGCAGGATTTCCTGTTGCCGCAACCTTACAAGCGACCGAACCGTGCGGGGATGTTGACACATCCTGCCTGGCTGATTGCACATTCATTGAACGACAGCACGGACCCGATTCGGCGTGGCAAGTGGGTAAGGGAACGATTGCTGGGAGGTGTGATACCAGATATTCCCATCACGGTGGATGCCTCAGTTCCGGAAGACCCCACGAAAACTTTGAGAGAGAGGCTTCAGAAAACTGAGAAAGCTGAATGCTGGCGTTGTCACAAGAAGATGAATCCATTGGGATATGCCTTCGAGATCTACGATGACTTCGGACGGTATCGAAATCAGGAAAGCCTAAGCAAAGGAGATACCAAACCAGTCAATGCTAGAAGCGAACTTGTTGATACAGGTGAGGAGGCATTGGATGGCGAATTCAAGGATGCACTGGAACTGATACATAGACTGGCCGAATCGGATAAAGTTCGTCAAGTCATGATCCGGTATGTATTTCGCTATTTTATGGGGCGAAATGAAACGCTCGCCGATTCCAAAACACTCATTGCCGCCGATCGAGCTTACCTTGAAAGCGGTGGCAGCTTTAAGGCACTTCTGATTTCCCTCCTATCGTCCGACTCTTTTATTTACCGTAAAACACTCGAACCGACGTCAAAGTAACCACATGAACCATACACGACGCAGCGCGCTTAAGGGTATTTCATTAGGGGCGGGAGCCTTTCTCTTGGCGCCTTTTCTACGTCAGGTTGAACTTCAGGCAGCAGGCAACTCGAACGCCATTCCCAATCGCTTTGTGTTTGTTGTGAAATCGAGCGGTATCATTCCCGATGGCATAACACCCGACGCATTCAAAGGCAAAGATTCGAGCAGTAGCCTATTCAATGAAGATTTAACCAAAGTCGCCTTGCCGTCTTCGATGCAAGCCCTGGAGCCGTTCAAAGATCAGCTCTCTATTGTCCAAGGACTTTCTGGGAAAATGTGCCGTGGCGGGCATTCCAGTTGGTTTGGCATGATGGGTGTCTATATGACTGGAGGTGAATTTGATGCGGGCGCGGTGATTCGAGCCACCGCTGATGCAGAGTTGGCCAAACTCAATCCAGCCCCCTTTAATCATCTCGGACTAGCCATCAAAGGAAAGGCCTTGAGTTCGGACTATGGTGGGACCATGTATCCTGGAATCAGCGCCATCGGACCGGGCCAAGAACTTCCCTTTCAAGGGTCCCCAGACATTGCCTACGAACAACTGTTTGGCTCTGCCGTTGCTTCCAGTAGCGGGGCCGAAAAGAGGTTCAAGCTACAAGGGAATCTTCTTGATTTCATGGTGGATGATGTCAGAAAGGTTTCGAAAGCGATTCCTTCGTCGGAACATGGCAAGATGGATGCCTACCTTAACGCGTTTGAGGAGCTACAGGTACGCCACAGCAAGTTGTCGAGTATGAAGGAACAGATTGCGGCAAACGCGCCAGGTTACTCTGACAAATTCACCTCGATGGTCGAAGAGGTTCGTCAGGAAGCACAATTCGATTTGGCTACAGCCGCATTGATTGCAGGCCTTACCAACGTTGTCACTATTCGCCTCGATAATGTGGATATGACCTACAAGAAGCTAGGCATCGACCAACACAACCATGGCATCGGACACAACGAAGGCACCAAGAGTCAGACCGAATACCGTGAAATCATCCAGCGACACCATTCGGAACTTCTGGCAACGATGGCGCAGAAGCTGAAAGCAATTCCTGAGGGCGATGGCGACATGCTGGACAACACGATGATCATTTTCCTCTCGGATTCGAGCGATAATCACCATGGAACTGGATTGGAGTGGCCCTATCTGATCCTTGGCGGAGGCGGCGGTAAACTCAAACTGCGAGGTCGCTATCTCCGTTATCCGAAATATGGTGAGAAAGGCTGCCGGACCATCGGAGATTGGTGGACCACTTTGCTCAATGCCTACGGCAACCCCATCGAGTATTACGGAAATGAAGATCTGGTGCTCAAACAAAATGGCTGCTCACACGCGGGCCCACTTGAAGAGCTTTTGGTTTGATCGTGGCGATGCCAAACGGGTAGCGAATCAAAGTAGTCAGCCATGGATTTGAACGAGGTTAATGCAATCGCTCGGTTTTGTCGCGATAGCCTTTGTCGGTTGACCGATCCGGCCTAGTGGCTTTTGCTTTCAAGCGTCTGCTGGAGTAGCTCAGACTGACCGGTGATGCAGTCCGATTCGAAAACAACGAACCCGGTTCGGTCTGCTGGGTGGTTCGCATCGAATGGAACAAGCGTGGCCAAGCAGAGACTTCGCCGCGGCACTGAAGCCCCGTCATTAAATCATTCGACAATTCTCAGTACAGCAACACTTGATCCTCTTCTATTTCAAACAACTTCGGTTGACAGAAGATGAATAGCGGCTTGAACCACGCTCCTTATTCAAAGTCCAAAGCAGTGGACATGTCTAGCACTGCGATCGCAAGACGTCTGCGAGAGGTGAGCGAACTCCATCAACTTGGGTTATCACTAGCAAAAGCCAAGCCGATGGCAAACGCACCTCAGTCGCCGCAGGAGAAAGACACGCCCCTATCGAACTCCCGTAACAATGCACGTCTGCCAACCCACCGAACGTACGGCTGAGACCGGCGACGACGATAAGGCTTAGCGAATCTCCGGTTTGAAGTATTCGCGACCGTTTCGGGGCCGAATCGAGCCGCTGGTACTTAAAACCGAGTGCAATCAAATGGAACGCCTTGACCATTATGTCGTTTTCGTGCCCATTTTTATCAAATGCGTTCAGGCACAAAATTGACACATCGTAAATCACCACAGACAAAATTGTGGCAGAAAACAATCGAAGAGAAATCGGCTTTCGAACAACTCAAAGCCTTGGGAAAACAAGACATGGCCGAAAATAAAAGTTGCTCCGACAATAAACATTTGATATTTTGATTTCGGTGTTGGCCATTCTATTCCCTATCACTACGAAGGTCCGACCGATGAAAAAAGCACTAGTAACCTCGATTTTTGTGGCTGCGTTCGGTTTGTGTCTCTACGGCGCTGTAGGACTATGGCAATTGAGGACTGCAACCACGACAGATGCTCCATTGATCCTTGCCAATCCAATGTTGCGTCTGACGTCGATCGGACTTTATGCAGAAAACAGTCAGACTGCATTAGATTTGGGCACGATTGCGGGCCAAATCAAAGATCGCCTTTACTTAATGATCGCTATGGGCGTTGTGATGTTCGGAGTTTGTATATGGCGATACGCACCGCGACACACTGCATCCATAAGTCAGCCTAGCTATCAAGCCTGACACTGGGGCTGGCGCAGTAGCTTACGCGATCCAAGTATATCCCTATCCTGAATCCAAACGATTGGTCCTTACTCAACTGGGGAAACGATTCATTACGCTTCTTTCCACGACGACCGCTCTCGAAAGAAAGCTGCAATTTCGTTTTTCGTACGAATCCCCATGGCAACTGCCAACGTCAACTCAGCAAGCTCTCCTTCTGGACAATTGAATTCAACATTATTCCAGTCTAGAAACACCAAAGCGGCAACGGTCCCAGTTCGCTTGTTGCCATCCACAAAAGGATGGTTATTCACGATGTGAAATAGATACGCGGCAGCCATTTCCCAAGGAAATTCATGCAGAAATTGGTCGGCAAAGGTCGCCCTCGGCTGCTCAATCGCCGATTCAAGAATTCCCGCATCACGCAATTCAACAGTGCCGCCGTAGAGCGATATCTGATCTGCATGAATCTCAAGGATATCAGACAACTCAAGAAATTCGATGGCATTCATCACTCGGCCAACTTGCGAAGATCATTTGAGAATTTGCCGTTGATAGTCTTGAGGCTATCTTTCAGTTTCTTTTTTCGGTCTACGTTTCGGCACGGTTTCACCAACAAACAATCTCCGTTGGTACTTATCTCCAATGGTGTATCCAGCGAAATCTGCAGGAGTTCCAAAATTGGCTTGTCAATTACTAGCGCCAAGCTGTTCCCGTGTTTGATGAGCATTTTTTGCATTGATATCACTCCAGATCTTCTGTGATACCAAAGTGTATACGCAAAACTTCACCAAGTCAATTAAAAACCTCTAACCGCATTTCCTTCTAACCCACGCTAGCCAGCTTTTTGACTTCTTCACTTTCGACAATCTCAATTCCTTCGGTTGGCAAAGTATCCCATTCCGCTCCGCAATGCTCACAGGTCGCCTGCTCAACTCGGCGGCGTTTGCCGCAGGCAGTGCAAGTCTCGTAGACCACGACCGGATAGATGGCAATCACCGCCAGCGGCACTCCCAGCCCAAGCAGACCTGCAAGCAGACACCAAGCCACTGTTGGTCTTATTCCTAATCCTCGACGATGGGTGGCGTAAATCGTCAGAGCAATGGACACCAACAACTGAATGAAAAGCGGCGCGAATTCGAGCGGGCTAAAGGTGGAGAAAGACTGCGTGACGACCAAACTACCGACAGTCAAAATCGCCGGTAGAGCGGTAAAGATAAAGGGCGATTCAGCCCTCACCCGACTTACAGACTGGAGCCCTTCAGCTGGTAGGGAAAACGCGTAGGCGTGCGTTTTTCCAGCCAAAGTACGAGTCACATTGAAAACTTCCTGCTTTCCATAGCCATCGACATAAGTCCAATTGTCATTATCTCGATAGCAAAGAAATCCACCTGCTTTTGTAGCAATCTGGAAAGAGGATTCGATAGTGAACTTTCTCGGCTCGTCACCATCGCGTTTGTATACTCGCAAGGAATCGCCAGACTGAATCGCAATCTTCGCATCGCCTCCTACACTTGGGAATGCCAAGAGATCGATTGATTCCTTAAGCACTAATTCCATTGTACGCTTTTCCAAATCTAACCTCCAAATACCTTCATTGGTGACGAGCTGCCAATCGGTCGAATCGTAGGGAGGTTGCGAGGCCCGATTCGGAATTGCAAAATTCAACTGAGGAAAATAAGAGACTCGCCCCGAAAGTTGCGGGATCTTTTGGAACGGCTTACCGCGAGGCTCGTTGGGCAATGAAACTCCATCTGCTGAGATGACACTTTCAAACTGTGAACCAATACCTTGGTTCATTCGATACACCAACAAGTGCCCCGATGGGTCGAAGAACACCTCTCGATCCCCCATGCTTTGCAGTCGAGTCGGATCGAACCTGTTTAAAGGCTCTGCAAACATGCCTAAAATGAAAGGGGTTCCGAACTCTGCGATCTCTATACGCTCTGGCATTGGCTCAGCTGGATCAATCATTGGGATTGTCTCAAACGCTTCGATACTCCTCGGCCCGCGAACGACATAAATGGGCATCCCCGTCTTGTCGAACTCAGTCGTTGCATACCGGTAGGTCGACGGAGTGACAAAGTTGATTGGCAGGAGCCCCAGTGCTCCGATAACCAACAGACTCGATGACAGCAGGATGAAACGCAGAACCAACGAATGCGAGACAACTCGAGCCGGGCTAACTTGACTAGGCATCCGCACGAAAGCATGCCGCGCAGCGAAGGCCATCAACAACGCGGCTAGACAAGATAGAATATAGATCGGCAACGCAACCCATAGAGGTGCTCCAGCCAATATGCTAATCGACAGAAAGCTTCCACCAACAGCAACCGCCAAAGGCAACAAGCGTGTCCCAAACCAACTGGCGGATCGACAAGAGATAACAACCCCTGCGAAGTAAAAGATGGAGCCTGTAAGAACGACCGATAATGAAGGAAGAACTTGCCAAGCACTGACGGGATAACGATCCGGACCGATTGCTGCCAAGTACGCGGCGAGAACCACTAGCGGAATAAACATTCCAAGGCCGTAAACAGCTAAGCCGACTAGAATGCGCGTTCGAAAAATTTGCTCTGGAGAAACTCCGCGTTGAATCAAAAAAGCTCGGGCTGCCTCGCGCTCATCGGGCAGGAACGTCACTAAGCTCAAAAACAATCCATAGAGTAATGTCGAGAACCACGTTGCCATAAACAACTGGCTGGATAATTGCGTAGCCTCAATGATTCGACATGTATAAGCCAAAAGAATCCCCAACAGGACGATACCTATCGGCAGCCATCGAACCGCATCGCGGATTTCTTTTCGAAGTAGAGCGTTCATTGCAGTATTCCTTTCTTAGTTCATGCTCAAAGAGTTACGGTCGCTGCGGCGTTCTTGGTCAAGAACGACTGCGAGCTTCTCGAACGGGATAGATAAGCGATAACACTTTCGTCAAAAGACGAATCGCTTCGCGTCAAGGATGAACCACCAATTCGCACCATGGCCGCTTCGGATTCTTCATCTACGTCGACAACCGCCATCGTTAACCTCCGACCAGTCCGATAGGCGTGAATCAAGCCGGGTATACAAGGCAGCTGTCGAGGCTCGTCGCCACTCTCGCATGTCCAAATCGAAACTCGCTCCAAGAAAGCCGAAACAGAGCTATTCACTAGAATGCGTCCATCCACCATCACCAGCACACGATCCGTTACACGCTCGATGTCATCTAACAGATGACTACTCAACAAAACCGTATGCACACCAGCTTCCATGAACTCGAGTATCGTTTCATTGAGAGCCCTGCGAGAGACTGGATCCAAGCCCAAAGCGGGATCATCCAAAATCAACAACTCTGGATCACTGCTTAACGTTAAGGCGATCGATACGCCAGCTCTCTGCCCACGACTCAAAGTGCGAATTCTGGCGGCTGGACGAATGCCGAAACGCTCAATCGTATTTTGAAATAGAGTGGGATTCCATTTTGGAAATGAATCGGACTGAAATTGCTCTGACTCACGCACCGTCATTCGACCGTAAGCAAAATGCCCTTCAATCGTGTAGCCGATGCGAGCTCGCGTAGATGGGGTTAACAGGGTGCTGTCTACTCCTAACACCGAACACGAACCTCGCGTTGGTGCCAACAGCCCCATCAACATTTTGATCAACGTTGATTTGCCCGCTCCATTAAGCCCTAATAAGCCCGTGACAGTTCCCGTGGGAATATCAAAGGAGACTTGCCGAACCACAGGCGTATTGCCAAAGTACCGAGTCAAGCTGTTCGCTGAAATTGCGATCGATGACATCGAATCGCTCCTTGGTATAAATGGAAACAGAAAGCGAAGGAAAAATGGGGCCGCGGTGACGAAACTATTCGCTCGCGGGCTTAAGGTTCTTTTCAAATCGTTCCAGCAAACGCTGAACAATTTCCTCTGGCTCAATATCCAATGCCAGCGTTTGATTCACTAACTGATCGATGCTTTCATCGATCCGCCGTAACCTTTCGGCTTTGGTGTAAACCTGCCGACGCTTGGCCACAAAAAATCCTTTGCCAGCCTGCGTTTCAAGAAATCCGCTATCCACCAACTCCGCGTATGCTTTCGCGACGGTGTTGGGATTGATAACCAGCTCGCGGGCCAATTGCCGGACACTGGGGACCGACTCACCCACGGACAGTTCGCCGGAAGCGACACCGCGCGTCACTTGATCGACAATTTGTCGATAGATCGGCGCCGTACTCCCCGCCACGATTCGAATTGTGAAAGCCATGTAATCCCTCCGTATCGCCTGTACTACCAGACATAGTACAGCCAATCAGTTGCGACGTCAAGCTTTGCTGCCACTTTTTTCGTCACATCTCAGCGTGCATGAAAGCCCAGCGGATGCTAGTTCCCCCGAACCCCTCGTGAGTGCGTGCGGAGAGACGGCCGCCAGAACACCTCAAAAGCCCCCACAGATCTCGGCTCCGAAGAAACAGCTGGTACATCAGCAATCGCTTACTAAGACCTGCCTGTCATTCTTGAGATTCTTCTACTGCTGCCGCCTGATCGCTCTGAGCGACGATATGAGAAGCCAAAACTTTTGCGAATTGGCACGAACATCCAGGTACGCAGGAATTTGTTCTAGGATTGGGCGCGCTACGGCCTTCCATTCGTGCCAAATCCATGGCGTTGAGTCGGCGAATCTCTGCCAACTGTGATTCAACGCTTGGCTTGCGGCGGTCAAGTCGACTTTGATTAGATAGTTGCTCGACAGGCTGCAATCGCCCTTCTAGCATCGTGCCCCAAACGCCAATATCCTTGATTGCACCAGCCTCAACATCATAAGGACTCTGATCAAGAATGGTGAGATTTGCATCTTTGCCAACCTCAATCGATCCCACTCGCTTTTCCAATTGAATCGAGTAAGCGGCGTCGATAGTGACTGCTCTCAGGGCGGCATCCAATGGTACTTTGTGTTCTGGACCAGCAACGTTACCTTCGAAGGTCAGGCGATTTACGGCGGCCCAAACTAATTGGAGAGGTTTAGCAGGGGCCATCGGCATATCCGAGTGAAACGAAAGCGACCCTTTATTGTCCATGACGAATTTATGGGGGGCAATGTTCCTCGCTCGACTAGGCCCAATTCCTATCTTTTCATAGGGTCCTGCTAAAGCTGTGACGTAATATGGGTTCGAGCTTACAATACCGCCCAGTTCAACCCACTTTTTAACTTGAGCCTCCTGCGCGAAACCAAAGTGCACTAGCACGGTACGATGATCCTTTCGTGGTCTTCGCTTCATCGCTTTTTCTAATTCGCCAAGTACTACGTCGAAGCCTGCGTCTCCGTTGTTATGAACATGTATCTGGCAGCCCCCGTCCCAAAATCCTTGAAAAGCGTAAGAAAAAACAGGAGGATCGATAATCCAAGCACCATGATGACCGTCGGTGTAACCATCCTTCATTTGCATCAACTGACTAAAGATTGCTCCATCAGTAAAGAGCTTAACTTGCTTCGGGAGGTAGGCTGTACGGCCTTTCCCCCAATCCAAGATTTTCTCACTGCTCGCGACCATCGCGCGAGCATCATTTGGATGCTGAGCTGCAAAACTCTTGCCATCGGCCATGAAATAGTGATTGAATGGTACATCGTCTCCACTGTATACCGAGTTGATCGCATCCTGCACCTGTTTGGAAACAAAACCACCAGGTTCACAACAAACCGTAATTCCGTTGCGATGATAATACTTGACCGTGTATTCCAGCCCATTCTTGAAAGAAAGTGGCGAAGCCATATAGGGAGCTAATTTTCCCATGATGGCCAATGCCCCTTGTTCATAGAAATGCCCCTTCTCAAAACTTATTTGTTCCCGCGCTGCCTTCGGAAGGCTCGCAATTAATGCCTCGTCGATGCCAGTGAGCTTCAAGGCAAAGTCATTAAGAAAGAACTCATGTCCTGATCGGTGCCAAACGATTACTGGAAAATCAGGGGCAAGTTTATTTAAGATTCCACGACTCAGGTCACCATGCATGTAATGATGGTAGCCCCAGGTAACGAACGGTTGTGATTTGTCAGCGTGTTTGTCCAAGGCGGCCTTCAGTCGCTCCTCGTAACCCTGTGGATCACGGACAGCGGGTGAGAATCCGTCGATCGCATCCCAATCTTCAATCGAGATCACTTTCGTATTCATGGTGAGGGCCGCCAGCACCGGATGGACGTGCTGCTCTACGAACCCTGCGATCACGACCTTACCAGCCAATGTCCTGTCGATCTTTGCATCTTTGCCCGCCAACAACTGCACTTCTGCCAATTTGCCGACGGCAACGAATCGTCCGTCACGCACGGCGATTGCCTCCGCGCGACTTTGTTTTGCGTCCATGGTCAGAAACTCACGGGCAACATAAACCGTTGTGAGACCTGGAGCACTGGTTAGCCCACCAAGATCTTGAAGAGATGGCGATTGTTGTGGATGAGCGCGACCTGCGGTGAAACCCAAAATTGATACGACGAACAAAACAATCATTGGGCGAAACATGGCAAAAGCCTTTTTGGGTTTTAGAAAAAGTAAATGACGACAGATTGGAACTTGGTCGAGACTCATTCGATGCCTCAAGCGCCAGATGACACCCCTTGCATTTCCTGGCCGAGTGGCAAACAACTTTCCTCAATCGTGTAGGTGAGATTGCCTGAACACGTTCAAGGACGGCGCTCAGCCGCTTCACCAAATCAGACCTTACCCATCATCGAAGAAAATGGACGATGGATCGCCTCAATCACCAGGAGTTTATCGCTCAACGAACTTCGCCAATATAGCTTAAACTCCGCCTCAACGGAACTATTTAGTCCTATTGACACAGGATTGCCAATAACAAGTTATCCCTACCCCGGAAAAAGCACGCGCAAGGCTCATAACTGCTGAACAATGTGTCCGTTCGGATAAGAATAAAAAAAACAATGGGATGCCTGTTAAATGTTGCGCAAGGATAGAAAAACCATACAGGCCAGATCGTTAGGGGTAAATTGGCGAATCGGTTCGAGAAACGGGTTTTCTCGAACCGATGTCGTAACCACCATTTGAAAGCGAAATCAATTGCGATCAAGCGTTTGAAACCATTTGACAATCATCATGGAACAAGTTGTACTAAAGCGTTCGCTCAAACTCTCGCAATAACAGGCGACCTAATTGATTGCCCGTTAACTTGGAACCATCACTTCCCAGACCACCGTACAACTCAGCAAAAGCGGCAGCGGTCGCCGCAAGAGTCAATTCATCATCCCCGGCACCAAGGAAAATCGATAGACCTCGCGCAACAGTGACACTCGATAAACTCACTGTGTCATTGCCTCTTCCCATGTCTACAGTCGAGCCATTTCCGAACTGACTGTTCCAAGCAGTCAAACTATCAACTCCGTCGCTACCAATGAGCGTGACAAAACCTGTGACCTTGACAGCAGAATCGCCAGTTGCGGTTGAGCCTATTACCGCCACATCGTTGCCCAAGCCAAGATCGATGAGCAGCGTCCAACCAACAACTGTTTGCGTTGCCACTACGCCAGTCGAAGGTTTCTTTGAGGTCAATTGAACGGTATCGTTCCCCACTCCAGCTAGAATGATGGCGTCTAGTCGTATCGAAGCGTTGTCGATCGATATGCTGTCGTCGCCGAACCCTGCATTAACCCGCAGCGAACCTCCAATCGCAGTACCGCTCACGAGAATCGAGTCGTTCCCGCCTGAGGTGTTCAGAACTATGCTGTTAGCGATGTTGGCAGAAGTAACATCGACAGAATCGTTGCTATCTCTGGTATTGATCGTAAGACCAGAAGCAGAACTCGTTCCGACAATCACACGATTTACCCCTGCCCCACCGTTGATGACAACCTGGTTCGAAACGGATGTGCCGCGAATGATAAAATTGGACAGCTCCCCTGCTCCACCGTCGACTACGACGGAACCTTTCACTACGGATCCTTGGATACCAATTCCATCATTATTGGCACCTAAGTCAACATAAACATCTCCGCCAACATCCGCGATGATGGCCACTGAATCGACACCATTGCCGCCCCGAACGGATATACCATATCTGACAACAGTTCGAGCCGATGCGAGCCCCGAAAAACTCGCTGCTCTTCCAGTCAAAATCTCATCGTTGAGCTTGTTTACATCAGAAGAGCTGTTACCGACCAAAAACTGGTCGTTGCCCCCACCCAAGTCTGCGTCGATGCTATTGAGCGCTCCCGTGAATACGACCGGACCAGCCAAACCATTTATGGTCGTGGCGCTGCCGGAATCACTCTTGCCTGTGATTGAAATTTTGTTTGCAGATGTTTGCGCTATAAGGACTGCGTTATCGGCGGCATCTCCCCGAAGCACCAAGTTTCCGCCGATAAAAGTAGCCGTGATGTTACCGGCGAGAAGCCTGCGGTCTTCTAGGGACTCGACGCCCAAACGCAAGTTCTTTCGAACAGCAGAACTTTTCTTTTTGATGAACATAATTTTCACTCAGAAGACGATGCGATAGCTGAATAACCTATGAATCACGCAAAACTATACTGGATCACAAGGCTGGTGCGGTATGGGGCTGTATAAGATTCCATCCTATCCCATGAGACAAGTTGATAAGTAAATCGCTTGTTCTAAAAAAACCTCATAAATAAAGAGTTCGTATAGATTTCTGAGGTGCTCCAACAAGAAATAGGAGACAATAGCGCCTGCCGCTTTTCCACGAACCGTCAACCGACGAAACGCGGCCATCGAGATCTCCTTTCGACTATTCAACGCCGTGAGTTACATTTTCGTTACACACCACCGGCACTCTTGCAGTAAGATCCAACGCAGCCTCTCAAAATGCCCGGAACTCTAATCTGCGAATGAACTTCAAGGAGAACTTTATGAATCTAAACTCGCCATATTCCAAAACATACACCTTCTGCTTTGCTGGATTCCTCTCGCTTCTTGGGCTTACCACGACAACCCTAGCCTGGACGGAACCCGATCATTCAGAATCGCTTTCTCGACTGGTGGCGGATCTCGATCAATTTCATCGAGTCACGGACAAGCCTCATCGCATGGCAGACTCTACCGCTGAACTTTGTGCGGTCTCCTATAACACCCATATCCACGAAGGAATTGGCGAAACAGCATATTGCCACGTCTATGTGACTGCCAATGGAAAAGAGGTTCTCACATCAGGCAAAGGCAACTATCCGATTGGGAGTGTTATTGTGAAATCGAAACTTCAAAGAGAAAATAGCAACGATGCTATTCTCTATACCGTCATGCGAAAGATGTCGGAAGGGTACGACTCCGACAATGGCGATTGGGAATACACCGTGCTGGATGGACCGAGCAAACGAGTACTAGCCAGTGGCAAAATCGACTCATGTATCGCTTGCCACAAGTCGTATTCCGCAAGCGATTATGTGACGAGAGAATATCTGAAGGATAATCCATCCCCTTCCAAGAAAAGAAATCGTTAACGAACTTGAAGCCAAACTAGTCATTCGCTTTTACCTTTCCAGCGACTCGAGAAGCCCGCCCCTTACCCAACCAATTTCAACTTTAGGCTTCGATCACCTGCGCCATTACCGCTCCCTTATGCGCCCAGCAGCACAGGTACCCATCACCGTTGAATCCCTTTCGCAAAACTTCTGGGACTCAATGTTCCAGCGATCAAGAAGAGCCCAAGTGTGTACGTCGCGTTTCAGCGGGAAAAACGACGATTTCGTCAGCGTTTTGTGGTGATTTACGCTCAGAACTTGAAACCAACAGGCGCTGTAGGGGCTTCTTATCGAGAAGCGTCGAACCCAAAAGTTGGATTGCCGAGACGAAAACTAGCAGTTGGGTACGACAATTGCTTAGTCATTAGATTTGATTGGGTGCAGTGATTACTACTGACGAGCTCGATCCGGTCAGAAACCATAACCCCGCTTCATCCCCTCCCCCACTGCTCTCGTGAAATGATGATTAAAGAAATGACCATTAAGCCACATGCAATCCGTCCAGTTTCAAAGCCCTCTTTGGGAACACTTTCCAAATGCGCCGTTTTGTGTGTTTGCTTTGCAATTGGGTCATCGGGATTGCAAGCACAAACCCGTGACGAGTCCCCGCTCCCAGGGCTTCCGCTTTCACCAAATGCCTCAGGCGTACGAAGTAACGAACTTTACATCGCGTCGCCTACGCCACACACGAACTACTCGTTGGAAGAAGCGATTACCGTAGAAGCAACTTCATTAGCTCGCGGTGTAACCGATTTACTTTACATGAGGCGACTTGTTGAGTATGCCAGAGAAGGTGCAACAGTTTACCTATGGCTAACCGACTCGAAACAAATGGTGGACATAAAAAACGCCAACGAAGTCGCGGAAAACATTGACCAGCGACTCGCACAGTATCGAAAGGCCATTGAAAAACGCGGAGCGTCAAAACTAGGAAAAGTTTATGACATGGTTTTTAACGAACGGGTTTTACCCACCTTGATTGATGAGCGCTCTGGCGAACTGTGGTGGTGGGATAGCATCTCGTACCAACCCATCGCCGTCGTTGAGAACAAATTCGCCATTAAGCACTATGGCAATACGGAGATCACACTCATCGGAGAAATTGTTGCTGGTGATACTTTACCTATCGAAATTTGGGTTACCGAATCGAACATGTCCAATTTCGACAAAATCCAACCCTCTACCTTATCTGGGAAAGCAACCTGGCGAACCAGAAACGGAAAGCAAGCTCGCTATGCGGACGCTTACTCATCACGAGCTGGATACTTCCTTGACTCGAACATGTTTGAATGGGCTTTTGAAGACGCAAATTCTGCGCTCGAAATTGCTCCCAATCACGACGCGGCCTTGGGCGTTCGGTCACAAATCTACTCGGCAAGTCCAATCGACAATCTTCGAGATGGAAAAAAGGCGTTAGCGGATGCGGAAAAATATTGCGAACTGTCTCAAGATTCCGAAATCAAATGGAAATGTGGAGTTGTACGGGGAAGTGCATTCGCGGAGTTGGGGCGATTCGACGCCGCAATTGCCGAAGTGGAACATGCGCTACGCTATGCGCCGGATGAAGTTAAGCCACTTTTGCAAAAACACTTACAGAGCTACAAGAGCAAAAAACCAAATCGAATGAAAGATTAGCATCGTTTAGATACCCTTGGCGGAATTGCTCAAGCATCTCGTTCAAATCGCGAACAACGCACTCGGGCTTGACGTGATGTGTGCACAAACTTTGGGACCGGCTTACCCCAAGTACATTTGTACGCAACCCAATATCGAAATTGCCTGCTCCATGCCCTACACTCTGGAACTCATTGCCCTCAAAATTGCTAGGGCGTCGCTGCCAACGGATCCATAATTCACTCACCGAATGAAGCGATCGAATCAAACGGAGCCTTACTTATCGTTAAGCCGAAAACAAAATTAGCGAAGCACAGCCGATCCCCGCATAAACGCTTATTTTCCTAGAAAAATCAACGCTCGGCCGCCATACCTGCTATACTACCACTCCTCTTATCTTGCGCTGTCGAATGACTCGACATTTCTAATTGCGGGATGCTCCCGGATGCATAGACAACACTCTTACGGAAAGCACATGAAAAAAACGTTCAGTCTTTTGACACTGTATTGCTTGATGTGCAGCGTATTTAGCTGCCATACCCTCAGCGCACAACAAACAACTCCAGCTGCTCCGCCTGTTGGTTCGCCATCAGCGACAATCAACATAGACGGTAAACAACTCCCACCTCCCGATCCTAAGTTTGGAGGCGTGATCAAGAGCGGTGCATTGCAATCGACCCCATGGTGGGCACCTCGAGTTGAACCACCTAAGGGTGCACCGAATGTCCTATTGATCATTACCGACGATGCTGGATTCGGCATGCCCAGTACCTTCGGCGGTGTCATCCCAACACCAACGATGGATCGTGTGGCTCAGAACGGCTTGCGTTACAACCGAATGTTTTCCACAGCTCTCTGCTCGCCGACGCGAGCTGCTTTGATCACCGGGCGCAATCATCATTCCGTTGGCTTCGGCGTTATCGCCGAACAATCCACCGGCTATCCGGGCTACAACAGTATCATTGGTCGTGACAGCGCTACGATCGGCTGTATGCTCAAAGGCCACGGTTACAGTACAGCTTGGTTTGGTAAAGATCATAACACACCTTCGTTTCAAGCCAGCCAAACAGGGCCTTTCGACCTTTGGCCTACGGGTATGGGGTTTGAGTATTTCTATGGATTCGTTGGCGGGGATGCGAATCAGTGGGAACCCAACTTGTACCGCAACACCACGCAAATCTATCCGTTCGAAGGCAAGCCCGCAGGCACCTGGAACTTGGTCACAGCTATGGCCGATGATGCCATCGATCATCTGAACCGAATGCACCAGATCGATCCGAACAAACCCGTCTTTATCAAGTATGCTCCCGGTGCAACTCACGCTCCTCATCACCCAACGAAAGAATGGGTCGAGAAGATCCGAGCCATGAATTTGTTTAACGACGGCTACGAGAAGTTGCGAGAGAGAATCTTCGAAAATCAGAAACGTCTGGGAGTCGTTCCCAAAGACAGTAAGCTAACTCCTTGGCCTAAAGATGTGATTACCCCTTGGGACGAACTGGATGAAGATGCCAAAAAGCTCTTTATTCGACAGGTGGAAGTCTTCGCTGCCTATGCCGCCTATAGCGACCATGAGATTGGGCGTGTCATTCAAGCCTTTGAAGACATGGGCAAGCTCGACAACACCTTGATCATCTACATCAATGGCGACAACGGTACCAGCGCTGAAGGAGGCCCCTTAGGAACGCCCAATGAAGTAGCCTTTTTCAACGGTATCAACAAGATGCCTGTGAAAGATCAAATGAACTGGTACGACGTTTGGGGAACTGAGCAAACTTATAATCACATGTCAGCAGGTTGGTCATGGGCCTTCGACACTCCATTTGACTGGTTCAAGCAAAATGCGTCGCGTCTTGGTGGCATAAATCAAAATATGGTCGTTTCTTGGCCTGCCCGAATCAAAGACAAAGGGGCATTACGCGAACAATTTGTGCACGTGATCGATGTGGTGCCAACTATTCTTGAGGCAGCAGGTATCCAAGCCCCGGAAGTCGTCGATGGCATTAAGCAAAAACCAATCGAAGGGACAAGTTTCTTGTATACCTTCGATGCAGCCAATGCCAAAGTTCCATCGCGTCATAAGACCCAATACTTCGAGATGATGGGACAATGGGCTCTCTTTCATGAAGGCTGGCTTCTAAGCACCAAAGTCAATCGGGCTCCCTGGGAAGCGTTCGGACCTGCTAACCCAGACCCACTCAATAACCAAGAGTTTCAGCTCTACAACCTTAGCAACGATTTTACCCAATCCGAAGACGTCAGCTCGAAGTATCCGGAAAAGCTGACGGAACTCAAAGCGATGTTTGTCGAGGAAGCAAAGAAGTACCAAGTCTTTCCGCTGGACGCTTCGGTCGCAGGTCGTATCGTGGCTCCTCGTCCCAATATAACAGCGGGACGCACCGAGTTTGTCTACACTCGACCAATGACCGGGTTGCCACAAGGCGATTCACCTATGCTCCTGAATACATCGTATACCATCACAGCAGATGTTGTTGTGCCCGAAGGTGGTGCTGAAGGTATGCTTCTCACATCAGGTGGTCGATTCGCGGGTTATGGCTTCTACTTGCTCAAGGGAAAGCCAACTTTCTTATGGAACTTAGCCAACTTGGAACGAATTAAGTGGGAAGGAACGGATGCTTTGTCACCCGGTCGTCACATCATCGAATTTGAATTCAAATATGATGGCCTCGGAGCTGCTACTTTGGCATTCAATGATTTTTCTGGTATTGGCCGAAGCGGCGTGGGCGTACTAAAAGTAGATGGCGAAGAAGTAGCTACCAAGAAAATGGAGCGAACACTTCCCATGATTCTGCAGTGGGACGAAAGCTTCGACATCGGCTCTGATACTCTCACCGGAGTCAACGATGCAGACTATAAGCCACCGTTCGAACTTACAGCCAAGTTGAACAAACTGACGATCAAGATTGATCGCCCAAAACTTCTCCCAGCAGATCTCAAGAAGCTTCAAGAAAGCATGGAGCGAGCTAGCGATAACAAGTAAGTGACCGTCCTTTCAAGAGAAAAGGGACTCGCCTCGCCGGTGAGTCCCTTTTTTTTGAACTTACTTAACTTATCGCACGCCTTGAATTCGAACGACTTCAACTCTCGATCAATTTGCGTGCCATGGCCAGGCTCGCGAAACAAAACCTCACTGATGCCGATTCCCAGGTAGACCCCAACAAAATCAACGTATATCGTCTCGCTCCACAGCACGAGCGAACCATCGGCCTTCAAGCGGCATCTTCTTGGGAGCCACCTACGAGATTACTTGAAATGGGCAATATCTTTCGAATAGAATTCGTCCGAATCTTATAGTAATTCTATTCGTTCCGTATGTCATCGACCTGGATGATTTTGGTCCATCCAGAATTATCGTGGCCTTCGGTAGAATTCTCCGTCAAGGTAGCCAAAAATCCAGCCATTTTCAACTCGTGAGTTGTGGCAAGAACTCAACCTCATTTTAAGCTAGGCAGAACCCGTCATGAAAAATTTCTTTAATGCGATCTTTAGTGAAATTACGTTCGACCTCGATGACCTCACACCCCTTGGTTGGGTTATTCTCGCCTTAATCTTGCTTTTTGCTGGGGCAGTGGGGGTGGTCAATTACAAATATATATACCCCATGCTGCAAAATTCCGATGTTAATGCTTTGAACCGAAGAGCCTATGCTTTTGTTGTCATTGCACCCTTTATTGTTGCTGCCCTGATACCACTTTGCATCGGCATTCCCATCATGAGACGTTTCGGACTGAACTTTACCAAGACCGACAAGGTATGTCGAGAATTTCTTACGGCCAACAATTTGGACAGTAGAGTTGAACATTATTTGGTATTTGAAATGGCCAGTCCTACCGAAGAGCTAACACCGACCCTGGTCTACAATTCGGAAAAAGAGGGCTATACAGTCACCACGGCCGGAGCTAACAAGGTTCTTCTCTACAAGCTATGTCTTCCCAAACTGCGCAAAATCTCAGTTGAACAACGTTCGATGAAGGAAACGGCAAGACTGGCTGAAACAAAGATTCTTCGCTGGACGATTACCAAGCAAAATCCTTCAGCGAGCGTCACCTGAAATAGTTAGTGCTGCAAGAACGTTCATGTTAGAATGCTCAAGCCAGTATGTGCAATTAGTAGGCGTCCGTGTCTGGCTTCAGCCTAACTCACTGTGGGTTCAAAGCTATTTTTTTACAGAGAAACGAATATGACCCGAATTCGATTTTGGCTTTGCCTTGTCGCAACACTTTTCTTCTTTTCTACCATGGTCTATGCCGAGAAAGTGAACTTGTCGTCGGAACAACTCGAGAAGATCGCAACCCATGTGGTCGATGGCAAAGTCCTGGCGATCTATGAACGAAAACAATCCGATGCCAACTGGAAATACACCCACTATGTCGCTGAAATCCAAGTAGAAAAATGTAGCAAGGGAGAAGGCATTGCAACGGGCGACCTTATTTACGTTCGATACTGGGACCGGGACTGGATTGGTAAAGGCCAAGTTCCTCCGGGCACTTCAGGTCACCGTGGGTTGCCTCAAGAAGGCGAAGTTATTCGAGTCTATCTTGCCCGCAAAGCGTACGATGGCTTCACCTACGAAAACAATGATGGCGGCTTCAACGTCATTGGAGCCAACGGGTTTGAGAAACTGCCTAACCCGCCCAAGAAGTAACGAAAAGCGAAAACGCTATAGCGGAGATTTCTCCAACAACTCCTCACCGCATGATGTTGGTTGGGAAATCTCCACTGAAGAATCAATCCAAAATCAAACCTCTTCACACTTTGGTTCAACGTAAGGAGTGCGTTCAAGCTCAAATGCCAGGGCTCGCGCATCGGCCAGCGACCAACTCACAAAGTTATTTCCATTTCTAGCGTCATAACGTGAAGCGATCGATGCGGCTTCCGCATGAAAGAAATCGGCTAATTCTGCGGGCGCGTATCGGTTATCTTCTCGGTAGATCGGTAGCCTTGTGGGGATCTGCACCTTACGCGGGGCTGGTTTTGTGCTAGCGATGCGTTCAAAAAAATCTCCTGCTCTCGAAAAGAACAACATGCGATCGTAGAGATAATTGGTTTCGCTGGCCCAACCAATATGTCGCTCGAACAACCTTAAACCGATCCGAGTGTCAGCAACTCGAATGACATATAAGAAGTGCGAACAAATCGTTACGATTAGGTTGTAATCACCTTCTACCTTGGGATAACCTTCTTCAAAGAACTCTTTAGCGTTCTCGACGTTCCCCAAGGAGAGTTCGGCGATTACCAAATCCGAATACGTCCGCTCAGGGACCGTGGTACAACTGAGTCTCCCTTCCAAAAGCGGTTGAGCTTTCTTGATACCGCGTTCATACTCGCCGTGCCTGACAAGTGTGTTCACTTCGCGATCTAATTCGCAAGCGCGACAATCCGACATTCCACCTGCTGCAGCTTTTTTCCACTTGCGGCGTAGCGTATCGGCTCGTTTCAAATACCCCATGTGGTAGGCGTTATTCATTTGCTCCTTATAAAGCGGCTTCAAGCCATAACCGTTACGCAACAGCCGCGTCTCATAATCGGACTCCATCGAATGGATTTTTTCACGCGAGATGCCCGGATATCCGTAAATGCCACCGAGAATCCATTTGTATTGCCACAGAAATCGATTCTCGGGAAAGCGATCTGGATCACGATCGCTTTGGGCCAAGCACCAGGAGAATGCAACCAAGGCGCGATCATCGACTCCCGACTGCATCGCTGCTCTGACAAGGTCCAGGCGTATCGATACACCTTTTTCAAGATCGCCCATTGAGTCGGCCAGTTTAATGGCCTGCTCAAGGACCACCACTTTGGTAAGCGAGTTTTCCATTTGACTCGCTTCTTTTTCCAGTCTTTGTAGTTCTTCGTAACTCATCAGAGCAGTTCCTATTTTTGCTCGCTGCCAGACAACCCGATTTCGATCAATCCCAATAGTCCATCGCTCAATACGGACATTTCCTGCGCCTTGAGCGGGTAATGTCCCAGTAACAAGGCTTGCACATAGAGCATTTCTACAGCGCGTCGAATGAGTGCTCTATTCTGGATTTCCGATAATCGCCGAACGAGTTCGTTATTGTAATTCAAGCACAATTGCGAACAGGCGTTGTGCCTGGACTCTGCCACTCCATCAAGAATGCCTTGCCACAATTCGTCCGCCACTTCCTTCGATTGCTCGATGCTTCGCAGAAACGTAGCGGAGTCATTTGCGGTATACAGTGTCGCCAAATTCTTGGGTTCAAACCGCCGAAGTTCGGCGGTACATCTAAAGGGCTGAAGTACCACATCTGCAAATCGCAGAAAATCAAATGTGGCATCTCGCTCTTCGAGAGACAACTCTTCGAAATTCCGAGTCAATTCGGTAACATCGATCCGTTGCACTTCGCATTGCTCGTAAACCTCTGTGATTTTCTCGATCAATTCTGTGTCATAGGTATACCCCGCATTGATGATGCAGATTTTCTGAGCAGCAGCGACACCGGCGATCTGTCGAAACTGATCCCGTGAGGAAACGTAGCGAATGATGTCCTTTTCTCGTTTGCGATACTCTCCGAAAGGCATCTCTCCAAGCGTGGTTTCGAACGGCAGCCAATCGATGAAAATGCGAAAGAACTCGTTATCTTCAACCGCTAGTGCTTTGATAGGGAGATAATGACAAGCGATTATGGTGTCGAGCAGCTCTCGGTTTTCTCGAGAGAGACGTACCAAATAAGCTTTTAGACAGTTACCCAGTTCTTTGCGGGCAGCTAGGAGCCGACTGTCTTCATAAAACGACTCGCGCGCCGCATTGGGGCGAAGTTCGTTGGAATTGACCACGCACTTCACAAAAAAAGCCCATTCGGGAAGCAGGTTATCTGCCTCTTCCGACAGGAGCATATTCTTGAGATAGACGCGATGCTTGTGTCGAGATGTCATCGTAGCGGCGAAAGGCAGTACGAAAGCGACTCCCTGGATTTTGCCTGCTACGGATTGAAGTGGAATGGCGTCTAAGAAATCCGTTTCAAAGATATCGTGTCCATACTCCAACAGTCGCTCTCGCAGGCTTTGTCCCTTAAGGTCACCGACCTCCCAGGGTGGTGGAGCATTGATCTTAGTGTGATGCTTGCCCGCAGTCACTGTAATTGGTATCGGCAAGAAAGCGCCAAAATGCTCCGCCGTTTCAGCGACATATTCCGCCGTAAAGAACTCTTCTTTCTCGGCTTTAGCTCGGAGGTAAACTTGAGTACCGGGAACAGTTTCGATATCGAGTGTCCGGATCTTGTATGTTCCATCGGAACGTCCGCGCCATTCCAAGGTTGGACTATTAGGCTTGATCGAACGGGTCACTACGACGATCTCTTCGGATACCACAAAGCCCGACAGAAGGCCGATACCGAACTGGCCAATGAAGTCGCTACGGTCCAAGGACTCGCGTTTACTCGATTGTCCGATGGTTGCCAGAAACTGGTGAATCTCCTCTTCGGTGAGCCCAACGCCATCATCTTGCACCATCAGCGTTGGAGGATTTTTACCGTTGGATTGCGTAAGCTCCATGGTTATCGAACCGGTGTGGCTGGGATCTACTTTTCGACGGGCAACCACCGCATCTACAGCATTTTGCAAAAGCTCGCGCAAATAGACCTGTGGACCACTGTAGAGATTGTCTGACAGAAGATCGATGACGCCTCGCAAATTGACCTGAAATTTATGTTCCATCGTCATTTATTAGTCCACGCTAATCCTACGGAAGACAACTTGAAAGAAAACAACCTATAGTGGCTTCAGCTATTGCTTTGTCGAAATAATGACACCAAGCAAATAGGAACACCTGTTTGTAGCACAAGCTTCACTGACTTCGTCCGACTCTTGCGCCGTGAATAACGAGCATTAGCCAATGGGGGAAATGGAGCTATGACTAGTATTGAGAAGATGAGTGAATCGAAACTAGAAGACACATTCTATGCGATTTTCGTTCATTACAATCTATATTCTCTGAATTCAGAGCGACCACCGGCAAGAGTGTACAATCCTTTATCGGTCTCGTATAAGCAAAACGACATCACAGGAATCTCACTGTGCCGAGCTTGTGTTCAATACTACTTGCGCATTGCCCATTACGGCTATTGTTTCGCACACAGTCACCACCAACAATTCGTGTCGGGAATCGCGTTAATCTAAAGTAGCCTGCTCGCCGGTTTTCAAGATTTCAACAATCTCCGCAGGCGTTTCAGCACTGCGCAGATGATCTGGAATAAACTCACTCTCATCCATAATCGTGGCGATCACGGACTGAAGCCTTTGATGGATACGAGGTTGGCCGGCGGGTGTTAACAGAAGAAACAAAAGATACGCTCGCTCTTGATTTCCTCGATAGGGAATTCCCTTATCGGAGCGAATGAAAAACACGACCGGCCGTTGGATACCAACCATACGAGCATGAGGCATCCCAAGCCCATTTCCCAAGTACGTTTCTACAGCCCGCTCACGCTCATCAATCGCCTTGATAACTTGCTCGCAACTGACAGGCAAATTCCACGGACTAATCCGCTGCAGAGCCAAACGCACCGCTTCAACCGTATCATTGGCTTCGACATCCAACTGAACGTGTCGTTCGTCGATAATGTCTGAAAGCACGACCTGCTCTTCATCTTCAAATTCGTCGCGAATGGTCCCGATAATCTCCTCGATGACGTCTTCAAGTGTTAGAAACCCCGTCCATACACCTTCTGTGTTGCGAACCAGTGCGACATGAATTCGCTTCTTCTGCATTTCGGAAAGAAGCGTTTCCAACAGCGAGTTTTCAGAGACGGTCAAGTAGGGACGTCGAATGCTCTTGAGGTCGGGATCATCCTGATCCAACAGCATAAGGTCCTTAATGTGAATGATGCCGATGGGATCGGACTTATCATCTTCGACCAGCGGATAGCGACTAAAGCGAAACTTGCGCAGGGCCTCCATGTTTACCTTCCAAGGCACGCTTGTACTCAAACAGCGAACAAGAGACTTGGAACGCATCGCATCACGAACTCGCAACTCTCCCAAGTCGAATACGTTCTCAACAAACAGCAAACGCCGGAAAGACATAACCCCTTCCGTTTGCGACTGACTTAAGAGAATTCGCAGTTCGTCTTCGCTATGAACCGAATGCGCACCCGATTCACGAATGCCAATCAAACGCAAAACAATGGCAGCTGACAAGTTCAGAAATTTCAGTGGCAAATAGAAGAGATATCGAAAAGCGATCATCGGTTTCGCTGTCCAAAGCGACGCCCGCTCGGTCAAGCGAATCGCTATGGACTTTGGCACTAGTTCACCGACCAGGATATGCAGAAAACTGACCAACAAATAGCTCAGCGTAAACGCGATACCATGTGCGGACAAAAAACGTGCGTGCGAATCATGAGAAAAAATGCCCAGCCAATCAATAACCGGCTCCACTAACCGAACAACGGCTGGTTCTGCCACGAAGCCAAGCCCGATGGAGGCGAAGGTAATTCCCAATTGGCAGACCGACAGGTACTCGTCGAGGTACGTCTGAATATGCTTGACGGACTTAGCATTTGCCACACCGTCATCAACAAGCTCCTCGACTCGAGATGGACGCATTTTGACGGCAGCGAACTCGGCAAGGACGAAGAAGCCATTGAGCAACAGAAGCAAGACGGCCACTAACAAGTAGGCTATAACCATGACAGGTCTGATTTTGTTCCTTCGTAAAATGGTTGGGAGATCGTTGAGCGTCGGTCGACACTTGGAAAATGTCGTAACTCAATCTCGCCCTACTCGACGTTCAATATTTTACGCGATTTCCAACCCCTGCGCAACCTGGAACCAATGGAAATGACATAAACCACTGCCACACAAGCACTTAGAAGCCCCCCAGCTCCACCAATTTACCGAAAACAGAGGATAATTGTGGTTGAGCACGGCCTGGAGCTGCGAAACTTAGTCCCCAAGGACGCGTTCCAGTTCTTCGATTGCCCTAAAGCCCCTCAACCCCAAATCTCCCGCGCGAGTTAATCCATGAAGCTCAAATTGCTCAGCTTAGTCTTCGCACTTTTGTTTTTGGGAGCTTTCCCCTGTTCCGTTAGAGGCCAAGAGATTCCAGCCAATTTGAGACGTTCTGGTGAAGAAATACTGGGAACAATTTCGCCTAACGAAACCAATTTTTGCGTCGTTAAACGATTTTTTGATCCTTATCCCTCGTTTGGCGATGCGCAGCGAAAGGAGTATCGCTGGCGGATACGTGTTCCCAATGGTGAAGCATTCAACGTGGCCTGGACTACTGGCGAACTACCGGCCGAGGGATTTCCAATATCAAAAAACCGCCTCATCCCCAAGCGATCTCGTCTACCAGCTGCGGTAGGCGATGTGGTTATCGTAGTACGTGCCGAAGGTGGTGACAAACCAAGCCTTGAAATCAATCTCTTTGGAGAATTTCCACAGCCGCTTCCCTTTTCCATTGAAGAGCCAAACGGCGAAAAAGTTCAAGTAACCCCAAATCGATTGAATGCGACTACTTATCAAGGGACCTTCATCAAGGATGCAACATGGCTTCCCTATTGGAAAGCCAACGAACTTAAGGTGGAAGATATGGACCATCAGAAGGAAACTTCTTTTGCTCCCGCAGGCAACCACTGGCTTATGAAGCATGTGATCGAACAAGATGGCAAACAAATCGGTTATGGCATTTGGCTTGAATTCAAAGAGTGATGTGCAGCGAACTCCATGTGGAGGAATTAACTCCATCAACCTAAGCAAGGACGGCTTGCCTTCGCGATCAGCAGTATTCTTGGCGGTTGCGATCGATTTTGTGAAGAGTAAGATTTCTTGTTTGCGTTGCTTCGTGTTTGGTTCGATGTATTTCGAGCGATTTCACAGGGGACCTCCAATGCCTAGATATGTGTGGTTGCTGGTCTTGGCGATATTTTGCCCCACACCCTTACACGCAGAAAAAGCTCCCTCATCTATTGAAGAGTTGAGGCTAGAAGCTACTGCAATCGTGATCGGAACGATTCATGATATCCGCATAGAATCCGAACCCTCAGAATTCGAAACGGGTGGCGGAAACAAGGATTGGGGAATCTACCTAACTTTGATTATAGAATCGGCAGAAAAGGGTGCTATTTCACCTGGTCAATTGATCGAAACACGCTGCTTTCGTATTCAGTTTCGAACAAGTATGTTGGAGTACCTAACGCCTTCTGGACATTCTCCGATTCCGTCGATCGGCACACACGTACGCGCGTACCTCGCAAAAAATGAAATGGGTTGGAGCGTTTTGCTTCCAAATGGAATCGAGGTCTTGTCAGGAAAGTCCGACGATGCGCCAGAAATTGCCGCATTAAACAGTCGAGCTTACACGTACTGGTTGCCCATTGAAGCTTGGTTTCTATTGACAGTGGTTATCGCTACGTCCTCGGTGGTGAGCATCATTTTGAGGCGAGTACGAAATCGCCATTCTGCGGAGGAGAATAGAATTGAACCTCAAATTCCTGGTGAGCAAAGTGATTCGGCGGATTAAACATCTAAAGATGCAATGAGCAATTGAGTAACCTACCCGGACACCGACTCGTTCGACTATTTGCACTCAAAAATCGAACTTTCCCGGTTAATGGAACATCTCTATTGCAACGGCCATATCTCCTTCTGCGGGCGGCTTGCTATTCGTACAACGCGATTTTTCGCGCCAATAGGGCCATCCATATGGTTCGCCTTTCGAATTATCTTCTCCAGGTTGCCATCATTTGGACTTATGGACACCGTATGAGTCGATTACACTAAAGTAGTTATCCGAGTTGTTTTGCAACTCTCCCACCATGCGGAGAGGACTGAGGAAGTTGTGCCCCAAAAGTATTCTGATCTCCCGCTGATTCCCGAGATCCAATCCGCCCTGTCGAGCCTTGAGTATAGTATTCCGACTCCTATCCAATCGGGAGCCATTCCACCACTGCTTGAAGGGAAAGATTTCCTCGGGTGTGCACAAACTGGAACGGGTAAGACAGCGGCTTTCGCCATTCCTATTCTGCAAAAGCTCCATTTGGCTGGTAAAAATCCACTCGCCAAACATCCTGTTGGGCTGATCGTTGCACCGACGCGCGAACTAGTGGTCCAGATATCCGAGAACATCGCAGCGATTGGCAAACATACCAAAGTTCGGCATACGACAATTTACGGTGGCGTCGGTCAACGTCCACAAGTGGCCGCACTCGCCAAAGGTGTGCATTTGGTAGTCGCCACTCCAGGTCGACTACTCGATCTGATCGACCAAGATTATTGTTCGCTCTCCCGACTTCAATATTTCGTGTTGGACGAAGCCGATCGAATGCTCGATATGGGCTTTATGCCCGACGTGCAAAAGATTGTTCGGCTTTTACCGCAACGCCGACAATCGGTATTTTTGTCAGCCACAATGCCACCTCCCATCGAAAAATTGGCTGCCGCTTTGTTGCATAACCATGTGACCGTGATGGTTACGCCTCCCGCCAAAACGGCGGACCGAGTTAAGCAAAGTTTGATGTATGTAGAAAAAAGCGATAAACGAAAATTGCTGGATAAGCTTTTGGCGGATGAGTCGCGTTCGCGAATTCTTGTCTTTATGCGAACCAAACATGGCGCTGATCGACTCTACAAGTCGTTAATCCAAGCTGGCGTCTCAGCGGAAGGCATCCACGGCGGACGTTCGCAAAACGCTCGCCAACGCGTACTGAATATGTTTCGCGATGGTACGGTTCGGGTACTGATCGCAACCGACGTAGCGGCCCGTGGAATTGACATCGACAATATCGACTTGGTCATCAACTACGATGTCCCAGTCGAAGCCGATGCTTACGTTCATCGAATTGGACGAACGGCCCGTGCTGGTGCCAGCGGAGAGAGTATTACCTTCTGCGATAGCGAAGAATACAAACACATTCAAGAGATCGAAAAAACGATTGGCATGCCGATCCCCGTTGATCGCGATCATTCGTTTCATTCGTCCAATGCAGAAGATCACGAATTGCGGATGTACGCGAACAAGGATAAGAATCGCGGCTTCCGGGGTGGTAACCGACAATCTCAAGCGGCTCCATCAAGGAAACACAAAGGACATGCATCGACATCCCGAAGCGTAGAAAGAGGCCCTTCTTCAGCGGACTCAAAAGTCGGTTCGAAAACCCTGCACAACGCCAATAGAAAGTCGATCAAGAAAAAGAAGAGCCCACCTCGATCTGGCAACGCGTTTTCGGGCAAGCCTGGTTCAGGTAACGCTTCTAAATCATTTGGCCGTCGAGCTGGTGGTAAATCCAAACGCCGTTAACACTGAAAAATAAGGCATTAAGTCATGAAAGAACTTAAACCCTTTCGTTCATTGCCGGCGCTCAAGAAAGCACTGGATAACGGTGGACGCTTCTTCAATTTCTTCGACCGGGCTGCGGATGACAAAGTATCACGTGCAGAACTTGCCCGGGCCGCTGGCGTCTTCTCCGCAGGCATCCAAGCGTTTCTATACTTGGAAATGACCAAACAAGATCTATCCGAGGAGCAACAAGCCGAAGCGGTCTCCATGTTAGAACCAACGCTTCGAGCCAGCTTTGCGAAAAAGAAACCTCCGCATGCCAAACCGTCGATGGTCGACAAAAACTATAAAGCGGGCGATGGGTTGATTGTTACAGGTTATGGGCGTGAGCTCGAAACGCAAAAGCGATTCGAGGGCTTTATCATTGTTCCCATCATGGTCGGCAAAGCCATGATACCGATGATGATCCCTATCAATAACATCTATCAGGTTATCGAAATATACGACGACGCAACGTTTAGATCACCGCGAGCCATTGTTTGTGTCCCACAAAAAAAGAAAGTGGATCTTTCTGGGCAAGTCCAATTCGGAGGCGTACTAAAGGAACTCAAGAATCAAACGACCTCCCCGCCAACACATCCCGTTTTCTTGGAAGCGATCTTCTGGATGAAACGTTAGTTCTCACATTTCTTAACTGAGAGATTTGAGGATTCGCGCAGCAACTTCTGCACCCTGTTTGGGTAACAATGCAGTCTGTGCGATTCCGGATACTACTTTGGTAATGTTGTGATCTACTTTGGATGGTATCCCCCACACCTCGCCCGCCGCGCTCGTAATGTAGATCGACAGCGTGCGATGGCCGCTGCCTGGGCGTTCGCCGACGATATGCAAAACTTGATAACGCCCCGCGCGATTTCCAAACAAATTTTCACCGATGCGATAACCCGCACGTACTCGCCCAGATCGTATGACCAAGATTTCCGGAATCACAGTTCGCCCTTGAGTTTCAAGCTCTTTTCTCAAATACTCAACAAGTTGGCTTGCCTGCGCATCGGTTGTGTTCGCCAACGCGTTCAATCCATCGGACAAAACGATCACTGTATCGACCGCTTCTCCATGTTGCTGGCGCAGTGCCTTAAGACTCTCAATCGACCGGTGACTTAGCTCTTCACCGCTGGAGGGATGAAGAATGTAGTCTTCTCGATCTTTAGAGAGTGTGCGTATCGCGATCGAAGCCTCAAATTGAGTTTCAAAATCTCCTGGAAGTTCGGCCCAAATACACTGTTTGGCGTCGTCATAGATTTCATGGATCTGTCGATCTAACTCGATGGGCAACTTTGATATCTCACTGGCCGAACCCTCAGCGATAAAGACTCCTCTATTCCGAACTTGAGCCAATTGCTCCTTGGCTTCTTGGGTGAGTAATTCATCCGAACGTCCGTCGCCCTTAAGCCGGCAATAATTGAGATAGACCCAAATAGGATCTCCGAAATGCTCTGTCGGTTTTCCTTGGCTGTCGATCACGCCCAGCCTTTGAAAAAACTCCCACATCGCATTGGAAACTCGGTAACCGAAACGCTCTCGAACTCGAACGTGGTCGTGATAGCCGGTTGTCAAATATCCGAGCATTGGATCGATGCGCGTCGGTAGAGCCATAAGGTAAGCAGGGTTCGCGGGCATGATCTGCTCGATGCACCACCCAAGATCGTCCAAACTGACATCCATATGCAAGGTTGTACACACATCGAGTCCGATGACCAGCCCGTGCAGTTTCCCCATAACGATATCTTCCAAACAACATCGGACGAGTTGTTCTTTCGTGCGGAATACTTCTGGGCCAATAAATCCAGCCACATCGTTTAAGTGAACCCAAGCTTCAGGACTCTCTCCACGTTTCTTCTTGGCGTCAAGTAGCTTGTGAGTTAAGGTGCGAGCAAGTCCGTACTTGCGAGACTCATGGATAACCATATCAGTCCCAGCACCATGTCCATTGGTGAAATCCGCCCCCTGGCCGGTTTCGAAATATAAACCGAAATGACCTCGCTTGTTTTCAGCATGCCGCAGCATCTTGTCGAGTGTCACATCAAACGTTTGGTTGGCCGCATCGGAACCCGCGATACTTTGAAACCATAACGCAGTTGACCCTGGTTGGTTCTTCTCAATCTCAGCTTGAATACCTATATGCGACAAAACACAATGCGGCAAAACGGAACTTATGCCAAAGGTGTCGAGGACATCCTTAAGCGTCGATTCCACAGCTGCCACAGATTCCGTTTCACTAGATACAGGATTGGTCCCGACGAGCACGTCGCCAACAGCATACGCAAATGCATCGAATACCTGCCAACGAATATCATCCGGATGATCAGTCGGAGAGTTGGGTTGAACTCTCGCACCCATGTATCCTTTAGCACCGATCTGCGAGCCGGGTAGAGTATGAAAGATTTTTTGACCAATTACGATCAGCTCTTCGTTCGAAAGCAACTTCACCAAACATGCGATCACATCGCTCGAGAGGCCGGATAATATCCCACGAATTTCCGCCTCATTCTCCTCTAACATGAACCGCTTCAGTTTGGCAAACGACCAAGTAGCGATTTTCTGAATGACACCAGGATCGCGCGCGTGTTGAATAGCGACCAAGGTGGAATCAATGAATGGAGGATGGGCATCGATTTGAGCGAGTGTCGTATTGGAAAGAAGCTGTCTGGCGGTTTCACGTTCTTCTTGGTTGGCAGCCGCTACGCCAACGATCGAATCCCCTTCTTTCCATTCGTTGGCAGCCCCGAGCAAACGGCGATAGAGCCCCAAATCCCAGCCACCCGCCGTTCGTTCGACATAGGCCACGATGTCTTCATCTTTCAATGCAGGAGCGATTACCAAACTGCTCGCAGCCGATACCCATGGAGAAAGAACTCGTAGGCCTCCGAGGGCCAGACCCGTTTGCAGAATTCGTCGCCGTGTGATTGTCATATTCAAACCATCAAGTATCGAATTTTTTTGCAGCGGCACAGTTGGTCCGTTGACCGAGCTGGATCAGACCACCATTATATCGCAAACTCGACACTATTGCTGAATTATGAGGGACCCCAATGCTCATCCCAGAATTTTGGGCCGATTCGCGAGTGCAAATCAGAGGCCACGGTAAGCAGATTACCGTTCGTCGCTCGGGCTGGTCGATGACGAGCCAAGCGGAAGCCCAAGCGATGGCTGAGGCTCGGACGCGCGAGACAATCCACCGCATTGTGGCAGGCGCCAAATTGGATCGTCGTGAGTCGAAACTGGCCTACGAAAGCGGAACGGAGGGGCGTCCTATCCGCGAAGAAGTTCTCTCGCGGCATGGAGATGCAGTGATCACCCGAAACATTTATGGCGCCCATTGCCTTAACTCGCCTAACGTCTTATTCGCCGATATCGACTTCGTACGTCCTCCCGCATCCTGCGTCGTTCTTCTAATCCTATTTGGGCTCTTATCTACCATCCCGATTACCGTCGGTATCGTAACACAATACATCTCTTTCGCCTTCGCGCTCTTGTTTTTTGCCGCACTCTTCACCCCACTGATCGAAGAAGCCGGCTACCGCATGCTTATTTCTATTCACGGAGGTCATAAAGGCCTAGCTCTGCAGCGGATTCGCCAGTTCATAGAAAAAAATCCCACTTGGAGCCTGCGACTTTATGAAACACCCGCAGGTTTTCGATTGATCGCCACGCAGCGTACCTTCGATCCGAAAGAGGAAAATGTTCAATCGCTTTTCAATGCCCTATGCGTAGACAAGATGTACGCTCGCCTATGCAAGAACCAAAATTGTTTTCGAGCAAGGCTTACAGCGAAGCCATGGCGAATAGGGCTTCGTGGACTTAAGCCCAGGCGAACATGGCCCGTTTCAGACGACGTGAGCCCCACGCGCCGCGCTTGGATTGAAAAATATGAACAAAAGGCCGCTCACTTCGCAGCCTGTCGATTCATTGAGACGCTGGGGAGTGGAGTGATTCATGTGGACGTTAGAGAGACGGTCGAACTACATGACCAACTCAGCCGAGCATTACAACGTCACGCGTCCATCGCCTGAAACAAGGTTCCGTGTCTCCCCAATCGTTTCGCATTCTGAAATCGGATATATTCTGGGCAAACACTCCCCTACCCCACCTCCTTCCAAGCCGATTTTCTAATCGCTATGAAAATAACTCGTATCGAATCGCTGGTTTGTCATGCTCGAATGCGCAATTGGATTTTCGTGAAAGTCCACACCGATCAACCCGGTCTATTTGGCTGGGGCGAAGCAACGCTGGAATGGCATACTCGTAGTGTTATTGGCGCTATCGAAGACTTATCTCAATTGCTGATCGGCGAAGATCCTACCCGCATCGAGTATCTCTGGCAGATGATGTGGCGACAACATTTCTGGCATGGAAATGGAATCGTTCGCTCGACCGCAATTGCCGGAATCGATCTCGCCTTATGGGACATCTTAGGAAAGTCGTTGGGGGTTCCCTGCCATCATTTATGGGGTGGTGCGGTGCGGGACAAAATTCGCCTCTATTGTCACCTCGGTGGTGGTGACATGAAGAGTTTTTATGAAACACCTGTTGATAATGCCAAACGCTTTGGGGAATTGGCCCAGAACGCTGTTGCCGAGGGCTTCAGCGCTTTCAAGTCGATGGCTGTTCCACCTACCATGCCGATCGAGGGCTTGAAACCAATCAAGTCCGCCGAAGCCTGTGTAGCTGCGATGCGCGAGGCCGTTGGTGACGGTGTTGACATCATGGTGGATTGCCATGCCAGACCCTCTCCGGCTATGGGAATGCAATTCGCCAAAGCGTTAGAGCCGTATGGTCTGTATTTTTTGGAAGAACCATGCTGGCCTGAGAGTATCGATGGCTTGGCCGCGATCAATGCAGCCGTCACCACTCCAATAGCGACTGGCGAACGCGTTACTCATTTGGCTGCGTTTCGTGATCTGTTTGCCGCACGCGGTTGCGAAATTTGCCAAATGGATATCACACATTGCGGTGGATTTACGGAAGCTCGTCGCGTAGCTTCTTTAGCAGACGCCCATCGCATAGCACTTGCGCCACATAATCCGCAAGGCCCAGTCAGCACTGCGGCTTCGATCGAATTCGGCTTTTCGCAACCAAGCTATATCATCTGCGAATCCGTCCATAGTGACGTACCATGGAGAAACGAAGTGGTACAAGAAGGCTTCCAACTAGATAAGAAAACACGAACAGTAACACCCAATACATTACCTGGCTTAGGTGTAACCATTAACGAAGAAGAAGTTCGCAAGCATCCATTTGAGCAAGAAGTTCTGCAACGGGTCTTCTACTCCGATGGTGGTATTGGTGATTGGTAAACCGAACTTCCACCAACACAAAAGTACTTTTGAAGAAACGAGTTCAGCATGACGCAGATCAACCTTTTACAGGGCGTGCTCCCTGTTTTGCATACACCCCTTCTCGACAATGGCACTATCGATGTGCCGACGCTCGAACGCGAAATCGATTGGGTCTTCCAAACAAAAGCCGATGGCGTCGTCGTGGCAATGGTCAGCGAAGTACTTCGCTTGGGCTATCATGCGCGAAAAGAATTGGCAGGCTACGTCTGCCCCGCCGTTAAGGGTCGCGGTTACACGGTCATTAGCGTAGGTGCCGAAAGTATTCGTGAGGCAATCGACTTTGCCACCCATGCGGAAGCCTTGGGTGCGACTGCTGTGATGGCGATTCCCCCTATCTCAGTATCGCTGAACGGTCAGAAAACCGCAGACTATTTTGCAGCGATTGCGCGGAGTGTCTCGATACCACTCATCGTACAAGATGCATCGAGCTATGTTGGTGCAGCGATTGATCTGGGTGTCTATTTGCGATTGCTCGAAGAATTTGGTGCAGCGCGCATTTTCTTCAAGCCAGAAGCCAGTCCGCTGGGTCCCAATCTATCCAAATTGCGCGATGCGACATCCGGCAAAGCTCGGATTTTCGAAGGGTCGGGGGGCATCAATTTAGTTGACTGCTATCGACGCGGAATCGTTGGAACCATTCCTGGTACCGATCTACTGGATGGAGTCGTGGCCCTTTGGCACGCTTTAAGTTCAGGTAACGAAAAGAGAATTTACGAGCTATCACTCCCCATCTCAGCCATCACCGCCTTGCAGTTACAAGCGGGCCTTGATGGTTTCTTGGCGATTGAGAAGTATCTCATGCAAAAACGTGGCTTGTTTAACAATACACTTCGGGTGGAACCATTCGGTTGGGAACTCGATCGCGAAACGGCCGACGAAGTAGATCGACTTTTTGACCTCATGCAAAAAGCTATCCACCAATAACACAAGGTGCCCCATGACGAACCTCTCCAGTCAGGAACAAGATGTTCGCAATGGGCGATACCTAGTCCTATGTTTTTTGTGTCTCTCAGCGGCGATTGCCTACATTCAACGCGCTGCACTTAGTGTGCCTGCAATGGAGATTGCCAAAGATCTAAAGTTTGCAGATCTTGCCCGCGATATGGGAAGCGTTCAATCGGTTTGGTATTTTGCTTATGCAGCTATGCAGATACCTGGCGGATGGTTTGCAGATCGACTAGGAAGCCGAAAGGCATTAATGATTTTCTCTGTCACCTGGTCCTTGGCAACTTGCCTCAGCGCTTTCGCTTTTGATTTTTATTCACTGCTAATTGCTTGGGGGCTCATGGGAGCAGCCCAAGCGGGTGCATTTCCCTGTGCCACAAAAGCGTTAGGGAGAATCTTCCCAGAAACGGAACGAGCGCGGGCCACAGGCTTCTTAGCTGCAGGCATGGCCATCGGTGGAGCCGTCGCGCCTCTCCTCACCGCCTACATCCTTGAACAAACAATACCCATCTCTGAGCAGTTCGGGATCGTACGCTGGCGAATATTACTTGCCGGTTATGCAATTCCTGGAATTGCCTGGACGGCCCTGTTCTTCATGATTATCTCGACACATCAACTTCCCAAAGGAGAACGCGACCATGCAACCATCGCTCCCATCGACTGGACGAAGATGGTTCGCAGTTTACCGATGGCTCTTTTGTGTGGGCAACAGTTCTTTCGAGCTGCCGGGATGGTGTTCTTTATGACTTGGTTTCCAACTTTCTTGCAAAAAACGCGGGATGTTTCACAACTAGATTCTGGTCTCCTTACGACGATCGCCGGAATTGGTGGTGTTGCCGGAAGTCTAACGGGCGGCTTCTTTTCTGATTGGCTTTTGAAACGGACCGGAAATCCTCGACTGAGTCGACAAGGAATAGCAGTTTTGGGCATGAGTTCCTGCGCGATGTTGATCGTGCTTTCTTATTTTGTTCAGACCGTGAACGCAAGCATTGCGTTAATTACTGTAGGAGCGTTTTGCGCTACGTTTGGCGGAGTAAGTGGCTATACGGTGGCGATCAGTTACGGAGGTCGGCATGTAGCCACAGTCTTTAGTACCATGAATATGTTTGGCAACATTGGGGCCGCACTATTTCCCCTCACTGCAGGTTGGCTCGTATCAAAAAGCGGTAATTGGAACTTAGTTCTCTTTTTGTTCGCAGGCGTGATGGCCATCGATGCCCTTTGCTGGGCGATGCTAAATCCGCGCGGAACCCTCTTTGGAGACAATGATGAGCACCGAAGTTAAAACGCCACAGGCGATGTTCCGAGCGGCCATGGTACGCAGAGATATCACGCCGCCGATTGGTATCTATCATCGTATGTGGGGAGCCGCTTTACATGATCGAGCGACGGGAGTTCATCGACCGCTGGAAGCTACGTTGCTGTGGATTGAGCCTATACTGAAATCCATGGGACGCCCGCAGGTGCTTCTAAGCCTTGATCATTGTATTTTGGATTCCAATGAGATTCGGAACATACAACAGGCCGTTAGCCAAACCACAGGTCTATCATCTCACAACATTGTGGTCACGCTGACTCACACTCATGGTGCGGGCTGGATGTCGCGAAGTCGAAGCGATCTTCCAGGGGGTGAAATGTTGGGCCCCTATTTGGATTCCTTGGCGATCCAAATGGGAGAACTTGCCAAACAAGCCGCAGAAAAAGTTGTTCCATGCACGATGCTCTACGGTTCAGGCCGCTGTAATCTCGCCGCCTATCGCGATTACTTTGATGAAGAACGGAAACGCTTTGTCTGTGGTTTTGATCCCACTGGCAAAGCGGACGATACGTTGATGTTGGCTAAAATCGTTGACGATTCAGGAGCTGTCGTGGGGGCGGTCATCAACTATGCTTGCCATCCAACGACATTAGCTTGGGACAACACACTGATCAGTCCTGATTGGGTAGGCGCCATGAAAGAGACAGTCGAGCGTGAGTTGGGTGGTTTGACTCTATTCTTGCAAGGCGCTTCTGGAGACCTCGGTCCTCGCGAAGGATTTGTGGGCGATACATCGGTTGCCGATCGCAATGGACGACAAGTTGCCTATTCGGCACTCTCCGCTCTTACTGCTTTTCCACCGCCACAGACAAAATTTGTCTACGCCGGTCCCGTCATATCGGGAACTGCCATTGGCACTTGGAAACATCAAGTTCTTTCGGCTGAGGAGCAAGAGTCACTTAGCCATTGGTACTGGGAAGAGTTCAGCGTCGAACTTCCCTATCGTCATGACCTACCCACCATCGAACAAACTCTGAAAGAAAAGGCGTATTGGGAGGAAGAGGAAAATCAAGCTCGATCTTTAAGTGATGACCTACGCGTTCGCGATTGTCGCGCGCAGGTTGAACAGCGGACGCGACAATTAAATCGCCTGAACCATCTCGTACCGGGTCGCTCGTATCCACTAAAGGTCCAAGTGGGGTTTGTGGGCCAAGCAATTTGGATTTTTGTTCCCGGTGAACTTTATCAATCATTCCAAATGGTTTTGCGTGAAAGATTTGCTCCCACACCGATCTTTGTGACAACGCTGAGTAACGATTGGCAACCTGGATACATTCCTCCCGCCAACAAATATGGGTATGAAATTTATCAAGAAGTCATCGCTGCTACGGCACCCGGCTGCTCCGAACTTTTAGTCGAAGCGATTTCTCGACGTCTGAAAGTGTTGCACACGAAATCGAAAAATGCGGCCACACACTCAACGAATGTGTATTGAACTGCACGGCGGTCCACGCCAAACTACAATTACATTTAAGCACCTACAAAGGCGACAAACATGGCCGTGGAGAACAACCCCTTTCAAGCACCCGAGATTTCGACATCCGAGGCAGCTGAAGCGAAACCTGAGAGTGCAAAGTTTGTGCCCGCCTTGTTTGCGGTGATTTTCGCTTTTGCAGCTGCCATAGGCGGGTTAAGCATTTTTTTCCCGGCTATTCGCGATTTCATTAACCCGCGTTTCGGTTGGATCGGCTTAATTCTCTGCTTAAACCCACTTATCTTTTTGTCCGCCTGGCTTAAGTCGCCAACCCGCCAATCGCTCATGGCTGCAGCGTTCATAACTCTCTCTATTGGCATCATTAATTCCGTACAATTGCTGATTAAGCCAACCGTCTCTACCGTCGAAAATCCATTTACCGACCGCTTGCATTCGGCTTGGCTATGGTCCGTGCTTCCCTTCGTTGTAGCGGGTTTATATCTCTTCATTCATGCTTGGCAAATCAAGGCGCAGGCACTATCCGTCGGTGCAGGTCCAGCGTCAAACGGTTAGAATGGTTAGCGTTAAGAAGATCAAGATCCTCTGCACTTCTCATCCTCAAAGGGCAAACCGAATGCTGTCTCGACAAGTTCCGTTGGCCACACTTGTGCTGTCTTTCGTTGTCTCGTGGCAGCTTCTCGCGCAAGAATCTCCCAGCAAGCAAGATGCAGCATTGGATTCGCGGTCATGGAGCGAACGCGATTTTTGGCAAACAACAGAAGGCCAAGCCGTCTCGAAAGGTTGGGAGTTCAGTGACGGCGTCGTAACGCTCGCCGTTCCTGGACAAGGGGGAAATATAGTTAGCCCTCCCCTTCCATCCAACTTTGAACTCTCATGGAAATGGAAGATTGACAAAGGCGTGAATGGCGGACTTAAGTATCGGGTCCGACGATTCGGAAATGAGCTTTTCGAAAATAGCTATCTCGGCCTTGAATATCAAATCATTGACAATAAGTCCGACAGTACATCCAACACATCAACAGGCTCCATCTACGACTTAGTTGGTCCCAAAAAAGATAAAACTTTGTATCCGCCCGGTGAATGGAATAGCTCAAAGATCATTGCCAACGGCGATCACATCGAACATTATCTCAATGGTGAGTTGGTCACTTCCGCTACAACGTCAGGTCCGGAATGGGACACATTGATCGCCTTCAGCAAGTTTTATGGCGGTCCAGAGTTTGGCTGCGGTAAAGATCAGGATCGCTTTATGCTTACCGATCATGGTGGCAGGACCTTTTACAAGGATTTTCAATACACTCCTCTCCCTGCTCCTAAGCCTGTTGAACGAGTCAATTATGGTCCCTATCTGGCAAACGCTACTCGCAACAGCTGGGGTAACCAAACAAGCATCGTGGTGTGGACTCGAACGACCCGTCAGCCTGAGATGTTAAAGGGAGGAAAATCATTTCAGAAGATAGCAGCTGCGGAAGTCAGCCAACTGTCGAAACGCAGAGATGCCGAAGAACTTCAGAAAGTACAGCTTCCTCCAGGTGCCAACTTGGACGAAATGAACGGAGCAGTCCCGGGCGAAGAAGGGCGAGTACGATTGTCGTACTTTCCAGAAGAACAACGCAAACAAACCAAATCGTTGGCCTGGATCGATACCAATTCTGAAAAGGACTTCACGGCCCAATGGAAGATCGAAGGCTTAAAGCCAGGAACAAAGTACATCACAATCATCGAGGCGCAGACGAAGGATGGTAAGCCCTCCTCCGTGTTGCGAGGTTCTTTTGTAACCGCTCCACTCTCGACCGTAGCAATGCCTCTCCGATTTTGCATTACAACCTGCCATGATTTTATACGTCGAGACGACGGAGACAACGGTCACAAGATCTATCCTGCGATGAAAAGCCTCGCACCACAATTTGTTGTTCATGCAGGCGATATTGAATACTATGACAAACCCGATCCTTGGGCGCTGACCATTCCCTTGATGCGTTTTAAGTGGGGAAGAATTTTCGCTCTTCCCAACAACCGAGACTTCTACAACAACACCACGAGCTATTTTATCAAGGACGACCATGACACTTTAGCGAACGACTCGTGGTCCGGCCAAACATATGGTGCGGTGACTTTCGAAGAGGGCGTAAAACTATTCAACGAAGAACAATTTCCCTCGAAACCAGAGCGATATCAAACGGTGCGTTGGGGGAAAGATGTGCAACTGTGGATCCTGGAGGGACGAGATTATCGCAGTCCCAACAACGCGGCCGATGGTCCAGACAAAACGATACTCGGCGCGAAGCAAAAGGCTTGGCTTCTCAAAACTCTCAACGAATCGACTGCAACATTTAAATTGATTTGCAGCCCTACTCCCATCATTGGTCCTGATCGTGACAACAAGAAAGACAATCATGCCAATGACAACTTTAGTTATGAGGGCGCAGAGTTACGACAAGCTTTTTCCAAGATCCCTGGTGTCATGGTGCTTTGTGGTGATCGCCACTGGCAATATGCATCCGTAGATCCGCAGACTCAACTTTGGGAATTTGGATGCGGACCAGGGAGTGAAAAACATGAATTGGGCTGGAAGGCAGGCGATACCCGGCCCGAGCATCGCTTCCTGCGGGTTCAGGGTGGATTTCTTTCGGGAGAAGTCAGCTATCCAGACAATCAAACGGCTGCAACACTTACCATTCGCCATCATGATGTCAATGGAAAATCGGTGAGCGAATTTCGATTCCCGGATAGTTTTTCGCTCCCCAAATAACTGCCAAATCAGCTGTGCTTTATCGCGATCCCTCCCCCAAGGCCAATTTGCGCCCTTGGTCCTAGCGCGACTTGCGATTCACACGAATGAACCATCGACGAAGGATAACATCGAGGGATGCTAAATGAACAACTCTACCGCACCAGTTGCCCAACCCTCGCAGGCCGTCTCCTCTCCTCGAATTACATTCGTCCTCTGGTTTCTTGGCCAATTCGTTGCTTGGTTGGGCGCAGCGTTTGATGGACTGGGGCTTTTGTTTCCGTTTGTGGCGGCAGGAATGTTGCTCCACTTTTGCGAAACAGGTCGCTGGAAATCTGGCCTTTTGTTCTTCATTCTTACCCCGCTTCCCATCTTCTTTTCGCTGGGAGTGGCTGAATATCTAAATGGCTCAGCAAAGCTGCGGTTCTATGGTAATCCGACCCTTGAATCCTATAATCTCGATCCCAAACTGCGGTGTGGCCAGAGTCCGATGGGTTGCTTGGCTACTGGGAACCGTTGGCTGACTCACTTCCCAAGAAACTTGGGAGTTCGCACCATGACGTATTCCTTGGGCTATATGCCCCAAACCTATACAGGCCCCTACCCGCAAAAAGACGAAGCACTGTTAGAACTCCAGAATGGAACAAGTATTGACCAAGAAGAACTTAGAAAGGACATCGTTCGCATAGAAGACAAAACAATTCGTCTCGATTCAGGCGTGGGAGCGAAGTTGCTAGGAATGATGAACAGGCTGTCCTATCCTCCACATTTTAAACCGAATATTGTGGCCAAACTATGGCAAGAAGATTGTTTGATCTTAGGCTTACCGATCCTCAACACCCAAACATTCAAGGAGGTAGCTACTATCATTGTGCTGATCGGCGTAGACGCTGGACGTCCTTTTGCCTATTTCAGCATTAATGACGGAGGCTCCGAATGGCATTTTCCGCCTGTCATGTGGCGAAGCGAAGATGACATTGTCATAGATTGATATCTCTATAAGTCCTGCGAACTCCCAATACAAACACGCCTCCCAATGATATGAATCTCAATTTTGCCGAAGAGTTCAGATAGTGAAATCCTTTCGACTTGATACTTCAAAACAAGAACTGCTTGAAAGCTGGCCAGCGATCTTGTTGGCAACATGTGTATGCGGAATAAGTTTGTATTTCGGGTGGTTTAATGTCGTAGGCCGAATCTTATTCATCGTCCTTGGAGCAAGCTATTTTGGATTTGTATTGCGGGGATTTTTTGCAAGTCGCATCGAGGCTCAGTATCCTAATGCGCGGCACCGTTGGCTGGTATCAGTGGGCTTGACCAGCGCCGCTTTAGGAGTATTCGTCCGGATGTTGATGCCGAAATTGCAGGGAGGTCCAGTCGATTATGTGTGGCTCAGTCTTTCATTCTTCACCATTTTTGCTTTTGTACTTTTAAACCGCCGCGATCCCGACGTCTTGCATTGAGACCTCACTTGATCGGTCCATGCCATTCATAGCCTGATTGATTTCAAATCGTTTTTTATTCGTGCTGTTTGTGCTTGTGGTATTCGTGTAAGGCGTCCCTTCATGTCACCTGTAGGTTACGCTCCGATCTTCAAAGGAGATCTTGGAGAAGACATTTCAAAACGTTGGCAAACCATTCGCCAATTCCTAGACTTTTGGTGCATGCCGACAAGTGAACCATTGGTAGACCGCAGTGAAGAGAAAACGCCTTTGATCACCAAGGCAGAGGCGTTAAATAGCCGCGTTTCTCCATCGATCCGCCAGTGGCTGAGCTTGGCTGAAGAAGCAGCTCGTAGGCGAACGCCCGTTATCCGGGATTGTTTAATGGTTGATCCACTTGAAAATCACGCTGAAAGCAAGAATACTCCCGATGCTACCATTATTCTTATGCAGGGAGAGGGGGATTTGTTTTGGACGGTTGCAAACAGCAGATTTTCAGATGTGGATCCACCCGTTGATGTGTATCAGTCATTTGACGAAGACTCCCCTTCCTTTTTTTGCCGCTATGCTTCCGTTTCGGAGTTTGCTCTTGCTTATCTCTGTACCTACAACTCGTTCGCTCGTCATGTGACCGAAGCATTCACAGCCCATGCGACACCGCAACAACTGGAAGAAGTCCAAAGCTGGTTCGATCATACTCTTACCTTGAAATCCGTAGGGGGTAGAACTCACCGGTTTCTGATGGTCTTGGAAAAACAAAACGTGGTGGCACTGGTCAACAATAGTAACCGGATAGAAGTCTCGCTCTTTTGTGATCCTAATTGCCTTCAATTACCGAGTTTCTTGCTTGCCGCCTTGGAAGAGTGTGTGCAAACTCGAAAACAGTATCGGGCCAAACTTAAAAGACCATGACAGTCATTCTGTCGCTTGGAATTGAGGCTTGCGCAAGCAACGTCCTTCTATTTTGAACATGCCCACGAGTCTATATACGACAGCCCAAGCTGAGCGGTAGGCTTAATAGCTCTAATACGTCGTTTGTCCCAGTAACCAATAGCCCGCTTCCATGTAGGCGTGAACCATGTGTATTTTTTCACAACCAGTGGTCTCCGTAAACGACACGCGAATTTTCGCGCGTCTGACCGGACAGGGCTCGCAGCTGCTGGCCTATCAAATGCACTACGAATCTCGCGATTCAAATGCGATGATTCTCCCTATTCCCGTCCAGCAACCGGCCAACGCTGAGTCTTTGCGGTTCATCGCACTCGATGACTACGACGATTTCTTTGAGGATCTCGACCTGGGTTTCCCTTTACATCAACAAATGAGTATTGGTTGTTCGTCGAACGATTTAGAGCTTAGCGATAATCATTTAGAGGTATTTGAAGTTGGAAGCTACATCGCCTCGTTTGTTCCTACCCTTGCTGAGTTCAGTCGACTCGATCCACAATTTCGTTTACCAGAAGAGACATGGGCGAGCATTCCGAAATATGAAGGCTATGGGTTTGCGGTGTTTCAATTGGTCCGTGGAGCGAAGAAGCCCCATCCCATGGCCTTTGAATACAAGACAACTTGGACGGATCTATATTTCCCAACCATGCATATCCACGATGGCGAGGTAAAGGCAACAGAACAGTTTGACCACGTTCTTTACTTGCAGCATGCGGGATTTGACAGTTCTGTCTACGGATATCGGAATTGCAATCTTGAGGACTCAGTAACGCATTGGGTACGTTCGCAGCGGCCCGCTTCCAAAGTATGTGACATGAACCGAGCGGCTGGATTGTTAGCAGGCGATTTACTGCTTCACCGCAAGCTCTTGCGTGGTGAACGTGCGAACGACGACATTGTTGTTAAGGCTTGGGGTGATCCCCTAAAACCAACTTTCAACTTTCGCTACCTCTCAACTTACGCACCTTGGCTGGTTATGGCAATTGCTACTCTCGCTTGGTTCTTCCATCGTAGGTCAGTAGTAAAAAAGAGAATAGCAGAACGTCCATAAGTGGCTCTTCTTGGGACATCTGCATTGAAGCATTTCAATAATCGCTCAACTTCGAGGACCTAGCCGTGGTTTCTCCCAGAAACAAAACTGCTGACCAAATCTTCCAAGCGGAACTCAACAGACTCAACCATCTCTACTCGCTTAATGAGGAGGGGCAATATGTCATTCAAGTGGGTGACGTCACGGTTCATGTGAGTCTTGAAAATATTCGACGTGATTTTGAACGAGACAACGATGAGGAGGCGGTCAAGAGATTCGCACAGCAAGTCTCGATTGAGCACTTTCAGGAATCACCGGATTGGCAAACCGCAAAAACGCTTCTTCGATATTCACTCGAACCAGCCGATTATGTCATGGGATTTGAAGATACTCTGCATGAAACGATTACGGATGATCTCGTAAAAGTTTTTGTGCTAGTGTCAACGGATGGAAGCAGAATCACATGGGTAAGCAGTACTAATCTGTCGAGTTGGAATGTTGGCCGAGAAGAAATTCTTCGGCAAGCAAACGCCAATATGGAACAGCTATTAGAGAAAGTAACCATCGAATGCCACGATATCGACGGCGTTAAGCTTGGCTATATGGTTACGGAAGAATTACCCTTCAAGGCCTCTTTCATTTTAACCCAAGGATTTCGAGAACTCGTTCGGCCCACACACGATTGGCCTGTATACATCGTCGCGCCGACTCGCGACTTTGTTTACATTCTGGCCAGGAAGAATCGCAACTTCCTGGGTAAATTAGGAAGTGTTGTCCTTCGTGAATACCATGAATCGGGTTATCCCATCACTGCAGACGTGTTGGAAATTGGAGACGATGGGATTACTGCCATCGGGAGCTTTCGCAGCGATTCCGAGTGATTTGTCCCTTCATTCCCCTAGTGCCAGCCAGACTAGCGTCTATACCCGGTCAGCAGGCCCTGCCAGGTCGAGCCGTGCAATTCGCGCGAACCAAAGAGCATCAGCTTTCGTATCGCTCGTAATTTGCCCTGCTCTTCACCGTTCGCCCAATACTTTCGGAGGATGCAATGCCTCGCATCTTTACTGCTTTTGCTTGGATGTTAACACTTACAAGTTCGCCGTTGCTTGCCGATGAAGTCTGCTTGGTAAATGAATCAGATCATGTCGCTTTGTTCACCGTTGTTTCCGGCACAGAGCGTCTGCAAAAGCAAATTCCACCACAGTCACACGAGTTTGTTCCCTGGGTAGCAGCACACGACGATCAGGTGATCATTGTACAAACAAACGTCCCAACGGAATCGAAAGATGGCCAGCCGAAAATGTCGGTCGTCGACACTAAGGTTCTCAAGGCCAAAGAGCAAGCGAGTTGGAACTTCTGCTGCGTGCACGGGTCCGTTGAGCAGGCACGGCCAGCGCACAATTAAGTTATTGCCCACAAAGGACTTGCTCAAGTATGTCCGTATTGTAGGCAGCCATTTCCATTCGTCCCACAATACTTTCGCCCTTTTTCTGACCTCGTTTCAGCATC
>JAFLCP010000004.1 GCA_017303505.1 Planctomycetota bacterium
TCATGAGGTATCGACGTGCTACTTCTTCATCGGACATGAGCTTGACTAGATCGGGACGATTCCGCAATTCGAGATGAAGATGGTTTCCCATGATGGAAACTCTGATGACATCGACGGCAAAAGCTGCCGCCAGGGCACGTATGCGATCGATAACGATTTGTTGTCGTTTTAAGGCGATTCCGTTAATGCGTTTTCCAAGTTTCGCTTGTTTCCCGTGTTTTCCACGTTTCCTATGTTTTTCGCGTAAATCGTCACCGAGAAGATACCCTTTCCTGATGCATCGCATGGTGATGTGAAAGGTGTTGCAGTAATCGGGATTGGCGATTTCGGTTCTCTTTTTTCGCATACGATTCTCCTAGTGAATTGGTGAACAATGTAGTTCTATGCGATGCCATATATGTATACAAGAAGAAACCGAACACTTTGTACACAAAATATTTGTGGTCAGTATTTGCTATCAAATGGCAAAGAGGGGAAACGACATGGACTTGCCGTTCCGTGTGGCGAAAATCCCAATAAAACAGAGCACATCAGCCGATATCCCCAACGGCAGTGCATTTTGTGGAAAGATCGATGGGGAAGTCGCGCCAGATGGGGCCGACAAATTGGGCGGCGTGTACAGAGGACAAGGCGGTATACATGGTGCCAGGCACCACGATGGCAAGGCACCGCGATGGAGATTCCTCGATTTGCTAGCGTTTCGTTAGGGGCAAAACAGGGTGCCAGGCACCCTGTATTTGAGACCGCTGCCTTGAATCTCAGCGCCGCGAAAGATTGCTAGCGATTGCCAAGCCGTTGCAATTTCTGCCAACCATTTCCGCGAGATCGCGAATACTCCCTGAATCATCGAGCCGTAGAGAATTCGGTAAGGCCACGGCTACACTCCTTCGTTTTGCGTTTTTTCGCGCAAAACAAGAAGACGTTGGAGGGTAGCGTTTTTACAAAATTTATTTCGTTCCCAAATCACCAACCTCCGCCGCGATTCGTCCTCCCAATTCCTATACTCCCAGCCCCAGCACCCCGATGTTAGACGCTGCGCCAATTCGCATGCATATGACGGCGACTTTTCTTGGAAACGGCCTGCCTCCCACAACCCGCATGCCATGCCGAGCCTTACTCCGCTCAACGATTTGCCATAACAAATTCCGTTGGAGTAAATCCAGTTGCTGAACGAAAGGCTCGCGTAAAAGCACTTTGGTCATAGTAACCACACGCCTGAGCTACCTCAGCCACAGATAACTTAGACTCTAACAACAATCGAGAACCTGCCGCGATCCGAGTTTTGGTTATAAGCTGCCCAGGCGTCAGACCGAACAAACGTTTCACCAAACGCGTCAACCTTTGGTTGCTTACCCCTGATTTTTCAGCTAACCATGCAGGTGTAACATCGTCAGCCAGCGTCTGTTCAAATTCCGCCAGGGCCTCTGCGAATCGCCGCGGAATTTCGGCGGCATCTAATGGCAACCGAAGATCGCGAGAATATCCAACCAGCCCAATGACCTTCTCGGCTGCGTCCCAAATGGGAACTTTCGTGGTTAAACACCAAACAGGACGATGCGGCCGCGCCCAATGCAACTCCAAATGCTCCACCAATGGCTTGCCCGTTCGCAAAACGCGTTCATCTTGCTCGACCGCTTGTCGCCCCAATTCCCCCGGACAAATATCATTGATCTTTTTGCCAATCGCCTCCCGCTTGGACTTCAACCCGTGCCTCTCCAACACAGATTGATTCACGGAAACGTAACTACCCTCTCGATCTTTCACAAAAAATGCGATGTCCGGCGAATGATCAAAAAGCGACTCCAATAAAGCGATTTCAAGAACTGTCGGTCGCTTTGGAATAGTCATAGAAGCTATGTGCGCAGAAGGCTGTTTTTCCGATACTTCGAGACAAGTCTAGTGTCCCCAAGAATACCTACAATGTAGATTGGTTTTCGAGACTTTCCTAGCCTTTCCCATACCAATCTTTCGTCGTTAGCAACTGACCTCCTAAATTCTATGCCCTATCTCCGCCACCTGATCGCTTTCCTGCTGATATTTTCGCTCGGAGAGTCAACGCTTCCGGCGGCGATAGCCGATGCCCCCGCCCAAAAGTCCTGGAACGAATCAGAAATCGAAGGGTGGCGGCTCTACATAAGCAAACGCTTTGAAAACAAATCGGCACCAAAAATCGAGAAAGCTAAGGAACTTCTTCGAACGCAACTTAAGGAAATAAAATCCGTCGTTCCCCCTAGCGCAGTCTCAAAGCTCCAACAAGTTTCGCTCTATTTCTCACCTGAATATCCTGGCGTAGGCCCGCGTGCTGAGTACCATCCCAACCGAGGTTGGTTGCGTGAAAATGGCCGCGATCCGGTCATGGAAAAAGGAATTGAGTTTACTAACATCTCGATCTTCGCGGAAGAAACGCGGCGCATGCCAAACTTCGCTTTACACGAACTTGCCCATGCATTCCACGATCAAGTTCATGGATTTGATAACCAAGAAATCGAAACAGCCTACCGACGCGCAAAAGCTGGAGCAAAATACGATCGCGTCCAACGCCAAGACTCCGAAGGTAACCTCACCTGGGACAGAGCTTACGCAATCACCAATTCGTCGGAATATTTTGCTGAAACGTCCGAAGCATTTTTCAGCCGCAACGACTTCTACCCCTTCCACCGCGAAGAACTAAAATCTCACGATCCACAAATGGACCAACTGCTAGAGAAACTCTGGAACACTAAAGCACCATGAAAATCAAACGCATTTCCGCATACCGTGTCGAACTACCACTTCACGAAGTAACCTACAAATGGAGTGGTGGAAAATCGGTAACCGTCTTCGATAGCACCATCGTTCGCGTTGACACGGACACCGGTTTGTCAGGCTTTGGAGAGGTGTGCCCGCTTGGACCTTTTTATCTACCAGCCTACGCAGAAGGTGTTCGTTGTGGCCTTAAAGAACTCGGACCTCACATCCTCGGTGATGATCCCCGCGAATTACTTAAGCTCAATTACAAAATGGACCGCGCCCTCAAAGGGCACCCTTACGTAAAAAGCGGCATCGATATCGCATGCTGGGATATCCTCGGTCAATCCGCCAATATGCCTGTTTGCGAACTCCTAGGTGGGCGTTACGGCGAAACTGTTCATCTATATCGCGCGATTTCTCAAGAATCTCCAGATGAAATGGCAGCCAAAGTTGCCGGCTATCGTGCCGAGGGTTACAGACGATTCCAATTGAAAGTCGGCGGCGATCCAGATACGGACATCGCTCGCATTCGCGCCGTTTCAGCTCAACTTCAATCAGGCGATCGCTTGGTGGCAGATGCGAATACAGGCTGGGTTCAGCACGAAGCAGTGCGCATCGCTAAAGCCGTCCAGAACATTGACGTATACATCGAACAACCTTGCTTAACGTATGAAGAATGCCTAGCTGTCCGTCGCCAAACACCACACCCCTTCGTTCTCGATGAAAACATCGACAGCTTCGATGTTCTCCTGCGTGCCAAAAATGATCTCGCGATGGATGTCGTTAACCTGAAGATCAGCAAACTCGGAGGCTTAACCCGCATCAAACAGGCGCGAGATCTTTGCGTATCGATGGGTATCGCCATGACACTCGAAGATAGCTGGGGAGGAGATATTGCCACAGCAGCAATCGCTCACCTAGCACACTCCACTCCAACCGAATATCTCTTCACCACCACGGACTTCAATAGCTACGTTACGGTAAGTACAGCCGACGGAGCTCCTCAAAGAAAAGATGGACGGATGGCTGCATCTCTTTCACCTGGCTTAGGAATTCAACCCAAGATGGACGTTCTTGGGAAACCGGTGGTTGTCGTAGAATAGACGAAACCAATCGACTTGCACTTAAGCAGTTAGTCAGACCCGCAGATAGATTACTCAAGCTGATCGACGTCCACGGATTTACCGTTTTCAACCAACGGTATCTCCGTGCCATCGTCCTTGATGAGAATTGCCCACTGGATGTCTGGATTGGTATTCTTGGGGTCGTCGCTTTTCATTTCCATCAAAACGATGCCGCTGTTGCGACTCCCCTTAACACGAAATGCACTCACGTTGCGTTCTCGCTTCTGAGACTCTTCGCCCGACCTGAGCAAATCCCATTCGCTAGACTCAATAACACCTAAAACGGCCACTGCAGCCGGCTCGCTTTCCAACTTGGACTTTCCCATTTGCCCCATGACCACAGAAAAGTTCTGCGCGGCGTTTGTCGCAGCCTCAGCCGCAGTACGAACACCCCACGAGATAAACATTAGTGTCATCAAAACACAAATGGGAGGAAGCCCCAATATAACGCCCGCAATCCCAGCCCCTTTAGAACCGCGACAAAACAAAGAAATCAAACAAATTGGGACCCCGATGAGCGACGTCAATCCACAAGTTAACCAACCCAATGCACTCAACACCAAGCCAACGAGAGCAAGGGGTGAGGTGCGAGTCTCCATCGAAATCGAAACATCGGTATAAGGAATAATCTCAATTCGGCTCATCTACCCACCCTAATCCTCAGTCCGATTCCGCACTCGCCTCACCTTATAATATGAACTCCATTCATCAAATAACTCGATCACAGACACTGTCCATGATCGAGCCTATTCGATCCCAGAATTTCTTACGGAGTAGCGGGTTCCGCCGGTGCTTCACCACCAATCTCAGCCCCCATGTCGATGCTCAACTCTTCACCAAACAATTCGACCTCAGTTCCATCCTGCTTCACGAGAATGCAAGAAACAATATCTTGCGATTGTTCGGATTGCTTACGCATCTCGCAAACTAACTCACCCGACGCGTTGGCGGCTTTTACATCGTAGACTACGAAAACTTGCTCTTGATTTCCCGATGGATTTTTCTTGTTGTTGTATTCGCCCGTGCGAGTGAGGTTCAAAGTCAACGATTGAATTTTTCCTAACTCCGAGACGGCAACAGGACTTTCGGCTAAGCGACGACTCAGATCTTCCGTAACGAGTTCATTGAACTTAGCAGCTCCCCAATACGCCAATCCGCCGAAAACCCCGCAACACCCCAGTGCGAGAAATCCCAAAACCCCCAACACGATGAGCAATGTCTTGGAGCCGCCAGACTTCGGTTTCATTTCCCCGACAGTCCCTTCTTGTGGATTAAAACTTGCCATTCCATTTTCCCCTTATTGATTCCTATCCACCGGAGAGGAACTCATGTACGGCCTGAGCCCTTCAACAACACCGGCAAATTCCCGAATCCTCACCACTGTTATAAGCGATAAAGCGGGCAGTATGAATGCCCGCCGTTGGTTCTTGTGTCATTCCGATTACGTCAATATCCGCAAAACCGTTCATTTTGCGACGATTTCCCTCCAAATCGAGGCGAAACAACGAAGTCTGTGAAGAAGCCAATTCCCCGCATCGATCTTGAGTCGGTGCGAGAGTCCGAACCGTGGGGAGGCTTTTTATGTTTAATCCATTCTCATCGACAAAGCGAATTGTGTTGACCGGCGCCATTGTCTTTGCTGCTTGGTGGACCTTTCTAGCCCCTATTCCGTCATCAACCTCAAGCGATCAAGCCTCCCCCTCAGGCGACAACCAAAATGCGGACAACGCATTCGATCATAAAGGTGAACTACTGCAACACGCGAACGATTTCAGATATTGGGCTCGCGGATTACTCGCGCACTATACCGGCAGCACTACCGATCCAAATAACCCTGATGCCAATACCTTTCGCCCCGCCCTGCGAGTCGGCACCATCCACATTAACGATCTCAATCCAGCGAAATTCCGAAAAGAAAAAGTCCTCACACTTCTTCGCGAGTTCGGTCGACAATGTGACTTGATTGCTCTTCAAGGCTTACAACCCAACCAAGACGAAGTCGTCACTGAATGGGTTGCAGAGCTATTGCAACAAAATCTGCAATACGATTACTTACTCGGCCCAGTCGTCGGCCGAGGCGATCAACAACGCCAATTCGCAATCCTATACAACAAACTGAAACTAGAGACGGATCGCACGCACGTCTACACCCTGCAAGATCCACAAGATCTGATCTTGTTTGATCCCCTCGTCGCTTGGTTTCGAGTTCGCGGTATCGACCCTTCTCGCGCCTTCACTTTCACGTTTGTCAACCTCGAGTTAACCGACCCAACCTTCTCCCAAGAACAACAGTTACTCGAAGAAATCGTGCAAAGCATTCGCAACGATGGAAGACGTGAAGATGACATAATCCTAGCGGGCACATTCGAGTGCGCTGCCGACCAAATTCCACTATGCAGTGATGGCTGGTTCGGCGTGCTCGGGAACGCTCCTACAGATCCCAGCTTCCAGAAACGCCGAGACAACATCCTCGTCAACACCAGGACTACAGAAGAGTTTTTGGGCAAGGGTGAAGTCTTCGATTTCCTGCGAGCATACAACCTCACCGTACAAGATGCTCTGCAAATAAGCCAACACCTTCCAGCATGGGGTGAGTTCTCCGCACTGGAAGGTGGCTTTCAATGATGAGCAAAGGCTTGTCAACTCAACGCATCAGACATTACTTCTGAACGCTGAACTTATGCACGGTTGTTTGCTGAAATTTCTCGCCTGGTTTCAGAACCGTTGTTGGAAACTTCGGCTGATTCGGTGAATCTGGATAATGCTGAGTCTCTAAACAGAAACCACCATGCAGTGCAAAGCCACCATTGGATTCACTGCCATTCAAAAAGTTCCCCGTATAGAACTGCACTCCAGGCTGGGTGGTCAAAATCTCCATCACACGACCTGATTTTGGTTCAACAACCTTAGCCGTTGGACGCAACTCACCAGCTTTGCCTCGAACGACATAGCAATGGTCATAACCATTGGTTGCAGGAAGCTGACTGATGCGTGCACCGATTGTGTTTTCTGTTCGGAAATCCAATGGAGTTCCTTCAACATTCACCATTTCACCGGTTGGAATTAAAGTGTCATCCACTCCCAAATACTGATCGGCATGCACCGTTAGCTTATGCGAAAGAACATCACCAGATCCCGCACCCGCCAAATTCCAATACGCATGATTGGTCAAGTTCAAAACAGTTGGCTTATCGGTTGTTGCCGATAACACAATCTTCAACTCGCTGCTGTCCGACCAAATATAGTCAGCAGTCACCTTCATCGTTCCAGGATAACCTTCCTGTCCATCTGGGCTCGTGACTTCAAATCGCAAGCCCTTCGCCCCCGCTTCAGTAATCTCCGTTGCCTTCCAAACGAGTTTATCAAAACCAACTTCACCACCATGCAAATGGTTAGGGCCATTGTTGATGGCCAAACTGTAAGTTTTACCATCCAGGGTAAACTTGCCCTTGGCGATTCGATTACAGAACCGACCCACAGTCGCTCCGAAGTAAGGATGTCGCTGCAGATATCCATCTAGCGACTTAAAGTTCAAATTGACGTTCGCCAATTTACCATCGCGATCAGGCACCATCAGATTCACAATGATGGCCCCGTAATCGGTCATTTCCAAAACATGACCTTGAGCATTGGTAATCTTATAAAGATGCACCACTTGGCCATCTGCCGTCTTGCCGAATTCCTTCTTCTCAATCGCCACGGTTGTTTTCTTCCCATCCGAATCCTGTGCTTGAACGCTGCCGGCCTGAACAATCAAACTCATTATTGCCAACGTCAAGAAACAACAACTTGCCACACGACGCAGCACCTGCAAAGGGGCGTAGCCAGATTTCACAACCACAGAACCGGAATTGATACCATTCCAAACATGGAGAGAGGTCATAATGCAAGCAAACTCCGTCATTCGACGTACGGGAGGAGGAAAGTTGGGAGAGATTCGGCCTAAACGCAAGTAAAATAGCGTCTTCTGCCAACGATAATGCGCCTGCTCCCCCACGGCTAGTACTTTTTCTCTCCGTTTTTACGAAACAAATAACGCTCTACGGCAACTTTACTTTCAACCAATCCGCCAACCGTTTCGTACAACTCGCACCAATTATTCAACTTACGCATCCGATTTCGGCCAATTTCCTCTCGCTAAAACACCGCAAATCGACACACACCCATAACAACTACACTCGAAATATGGACACCCACTCCAGCAAATCTTTCTGTGCGGCGACCGCCCTGGCGAAACACCAGGGCTGGCTACGCACGGTTTTGCTGGCGCGATTGAGAGACGTTGATGTCGTTGACGAAGTGATGCAAGAAGTGGCCATTGCCGTTATCCATCAACAATCCAAATCAGAACCCATCGAGCATCCCGGCCCTTGGCTATACCGTGTCGCTCTTAAACAAGTACTGATGTATCGCCGAAAGACTGGTCGCCGTCGTCGGTTACTAAAAGCGATCACCGAAAACCCAACCTCATCGGTGACGACATCAGAGCAATACGACCCGTTGGAATGGCTCCTAAATCGCGAACGCCAACAATCGGTTCGTAGCTCTCTCGCACGACTCAGCGACCGCGACCGAGAGATATTGCTGCTGAAATACAACGACGGCCTGTCCTATGACCAAATTGCCGAACGACTCGGAATCACAACTGCATCTGTTCGCATGAGACTGCACCGTGCTAGACAAAACATGAAGGATCATCTCGCAGACACAATCGAAGCGAGGCCCGCCATTCCGTGCCTCGCAGTGCCACCGTAATCCAAGTCCGCAACCGCTTAAACCAGTACTCAACATCCGCATACTTCAAACGACGAACACTATCAGTAAGAAGCGACAGTTCACCATGAATGAGAACGCATTAACCAACGAAGAATTAATGCAACTCGAATCCTTAGTTGATGGAGAGTTGCCAGAGCCGCACTATTCGCAACTGCTATCACGACTTGATCAAGTCCATGGAGGTTGGAAGATCTGCGCTTTAACGTTTCTAGAGAATCAAGCATTTGAAAAAGAAATGCGAACGTTGACTCAGTCGGCATTGGCGAATTCGCTCACTGCAACTGTCGCTCCTACTTTTGATATGCAGCAAGAGTCTATGCAGACAACGGTCCTCTGGACACGTGCCGAATTGCCTCAACCGGTATCGCAGAATAGTAGCTCAACGTCGATCCCTTGCAATTCAGAACGGATCGCGGAAGTCAGGGAAGCCCCTCGCGGCACTGAACGTTCTTTCGCCAGCATGCTCCTGATGCTCGCTGCGTCCATTGCCATTGCGTTTGTTGGTGGATTGTTCGCCGGCAAATCGCGCAATAATTCGCCCAACGAATTCCAACAGAACATTGCCACCAATCTACCAGCAAAGTTTGACTCCATCGATTCTGCACTAGACGACGTTGAGCAAGCTTTAGCAGAACAAATTGCTTATGAAGGGCTGGATCCTAGCCAAACTTACAACATCGATCCCCCGACGGATGTCGAGCAACCTGCAGGTCTTCCCATCGCCTACAACGAACCGCTCGAAAGCTCGATGCTTGAGTCCAAAGAAAGAAAGATCGTTCGTCTAAACTCGTTAGTGGATGCAGAAATGGAAAAAGTCCAAAGCTATGTTCCCTACACACGAGAAGATGGACAAGAAATCGTAGTGCCCGTTCAGAACCTGAAGTTTCGGCCAATTGCTGTTCACGGCTTTTAGGCCAGTGGTTATAAGTGCTTAGATTTATTTTCAACACGGAGAAAGAAATGACAAAGTCCTCATTGGTACGTTCGTGCCAAACCTTGGTAACAAAACGTCTCTTCACAGCCATGCTGGCAAGCGTTGTCGCTGCTGGATTTGCGACCAGCACCTTCGCGCAAGAAGGTGAATCGAAAGAAGACACAGCTACTTCAAAAGCTGAAGTTCAAGTTGAGGTCCCTGCGCCTCCTGAAACTCCTGCCGCACCCGAAGCACCCGCTGTAGCAGAAGTGAAGGCAGTCGAAGGACAACCTGCACAAGAACCACAAGTTGTTGAAGGCATTGAGATCAGTGCTGAAAAAGTCGCGGTGAGCGAAGCTGCGTTGGGCAAGTATTGGCTCGGTTTGGGCTTGAAGAAGGTGGAAGGCGATCTTGCTACGTACTTGGGTAACGATAAGGGAATGTTCATTTTCGAAATCTACCCCGATAGCCCTGCTTCGAAAGCGGACTGGAAAGTCGGCGATATCCTGCTTTCGTTCAACGGCAAAGAAGTAAATGATTTCGAAGTATTGCTTAGCGAAATCAGCGCTGTTGAAACTAAAACCGCGAAATGTGAACTACTGCGCAAAGGTGAGAAGGTCGAAGAAGAAATTACTGCCGAAGTTCGCCCAGCCGAGGTTCCTCAAATCGAAGCAGATGCCAAGGCTACTGCTTCTTGGACCTTCGAAGCTCTCCCCGAGAACATGATCGCTGACGCTGATGGCGTTAAGACCATGATTCTGCGTGCCGTTCCTGGCAGCGATGTATTTACTCACAATGGCCAAAGCCATGTCTTCATGGTCGAAGGTGGTGAGCTCAAATTGCCAGAAGAGGCACTAAAGGCCATTCCTGAATTGAGCGGTGCGATGAAGTCGCTCAAGAATATCGAAGTGACCAAAATCGGCAAAGGCATGACCGTTACCGTTGCTGGCCAAGAAAAGGAAGGCGAAAACACCACCACGGAGAACAAGAACATTTCTGTTTCTGTGATTCGCAAGTCGGGTGACGAGGCTGGTTCATATACAGTGACCATCGACGGCGAGAAATTTGAAGGCTCTTTGGACAAAATCAAAGAAGCTCCAGAAAAGGTTCAAAAAGCGCTTGAAAAAGTACATGCCAACATTGGCTCCAAAACCGTCAAACTCGAAAACGGAGTTACGATGACTCTTTCGCCAACGTTGATTGGCGAAAAATCACAAAAGGAAGTCGAGATCATTTTGAAGAAAGCTGAAGAGGCTGCCAAAAAGGTCGAAGGTACAGCAACAGCTACGATTGTGGTGGATGGCAAAGAACTGAAACCAGAAAATGTCAAGAAGAATGTGCAAGTGATCGTTAAAGGTCACGCAGACAAAGAGGCAGAAGGCAAGAAAGGTGAAACCAAGACCGAATCTACAATCAAAACAGAAAGCCGAATCGTCATCGCTTCGACCGACGAAGATGGCAAAGTTAAAGTCGTCGAACTCGATGGCGGCAACCTCAATGGAAGTCTCGGTGGTGCCAATGCCCTAATGCTAGGCCATGAACTGCCAGAAGAAATCAAAGCGAAACTACCAGAAGAAATCAAAGCGAAAATTGCAGAAGCCAAAAAGAAAGCGGAAGCATCTGGCAAGAAAGCCGCTATCGCGATCGGCAATGCTAAAGAAGTAGAAGGCAAAAAGATGGAACTTCGTTTGCACGCTGTTGGTGCAGACAAGGGTGAAGCTTTGAAGAAAGAAATCGAAGAACTTCGTGCCATCATCAACGACTTGAAGAAACAGATCGAAGAGATGAAGAAATAATCTTCATTGATTGAACATCGATTCCTCAACAGCAGGGCTCGATCAGAACTTTGGTTTTGGTCGGGCCCTTTTTTCTTTTTCCCCTACATGACCTCAGGTTTCTTTGTGGTTGAGCGGTAAGTGCGCCGCGTCCGATCGTTGTGCCCCTTACGACTGCCATGCTTCTTAACAACACTCTCCGCTTCACGCCGAGCTTCATCGGTGCCTCGAACAGCGTATAAACGGTCCTTGGCGTGCTGATAAGCTGCTGCATGATCGACGATCGGCTGGGGATAGTCTTTACCAATTCGACAGCTCACCATCAGTTGTAAAGCAGCGGGCATCAAATGCGGCTCTGCCAAATAGTGGTCTGGAACTTCCTGAAGTTCGGGGACCCAACGCCGAATAAACTCTCCCTTGGGATCATGATCCTTCACTTGCTTGGCGGGCGAATAAATACGAAGCGTATTAATGCCGGTTGTCCCCGATTGCATCTGGAATTGCGGATAGTGAATGCCTGGTTCAAAATCGAGAAAGTGACGTGCCAAGAAGATGGCGGGTTCGCGCCAATGCAACCATAAATGATTGGACGCAAAAGACACAAGCATGGCTCGCATTCGGAAATTAAGCCAACCCGTTGCTTTAACCGAGCGCATACAGGCATCAATCATCGGATAGCCGGTTTGCCCTTGGCACCAAGCTTGGAACCGTTCGGGACTCCAATCATTTTCTCGCAAACCGTCGAATGCACGGCTCAAATTTTGAAACTCAAGCTCAGGCTCATCTTCGAGCTTCTGAATAAAATGACAATGCCAATGCAATCTCGATTGAAAGGAACTCAACGATTTAAGCCAATGCGCGTTTTCCTGGATGTCCGCTTTGGCCGCACGCAATGTCTTCAACTCATTCACCCGTCGGCCCAAGTTTTGATGAACAGTTTTTACGCTGATGCATCCCCAGGTGATGTATGGACTGATTCGTGAACAAGATTCGTGCGCCGTAACAGGACTGCTCATTTCCTGTCGGTAATTGCGACCTCTGTGGTATAAAAAATCGTTCAATACTTGGTGCGACAAATCCTCTCCTCCAATCTGTCGCAGGTGCACCGTGGAAGATGCGAGGCCCAAGTCTGTTGCCGAACGAATCCCCTCACTTTCGATTTCAGGAACATCTTCGATTCGCTGCGGCGGTGTGACGACTGATGCTCTCATTCGAGCTTGCCAAATTTCTGCCCAACCGTCGCGGCTCGCCAGTCTTCGTACGACTCCGTTGTGCGCAAACTCTTGCCACCTGATGTTCTGGCTGCGACACCATCGCTTTACCAAAATATCGCGTTGATACGTTGCCATGCTCCCCGTTTCTTCATGGCTCCACATGATTCGAATCGGAGTTTGAGAATGAAGTTTCTTCAAAACAGACAAACAATCACCGACACGAAATACGATCCGTCCCCCTATCCGCTTGAGCTTAACGTCAAGTTCGAGCAACGCTTCATTAACAAACTCAAGATGCGACTGATCTGCTTCAGGGGCACTCCACACAACGGGTTCATAAATGTAGAGCGCTATGAACGGTCCATGTTTGGCGGCTTCACTCAAGGGAGCATGGTCCAGGAGACGTAGGTCTCGCTTTAGCCAAACAATATTCACACAGATTCCCTTTACTGCACCTTACATGCGAGTTGCCAGTAGTCGGGTTCATCGGCCGCGTTCTTATGTCGGTGCTCGGCAATAATTTTGCCGTTATCCAACAAGAAAGCCCCAGGCATCTGAAAGCCATCGCCGACCAACTTTCCAAAACCATTACCAGCCAATATGGCGGACTTAAAGCCGCGAAACCAAACAGGCAAACCAAACAACTGCCTGAACCGGCCTCTCATCAAACCGAACGCGCGAAATAGACTGCACTCAGGATTACTGACGCGAATAACATCTTCGCCTAAGGCATAACGCTGAAAGAATCGATCAGGATCGCCCGGTGGCCCAAGATGTACCACAGCCAATGTAATATTTGAGGCATCGAGTTTAGGCTTGATAGTTTGCAATTGCTTCAAAGCTTCACGACAAAAGGTGCAACCAGAATGACGCACAAAAACCAAGAGCACTTTCCGATTCGCAAATAGATCTGCCAATGTTCTCCCACGTTCATCGGCCACATTCCTCAAGCCATCTTGATAGGTCCACGTTTCGCCAATCTGCTGCTCCACCTTGGGATCTGTTTGCTCGCGAAACACCATGTAAAGAATCGCGGCGAAAGGAATCCACCACACTAAATCATTGGCAAGAAGCACATATCCCCACGTCCAAGGCAATTCGCCTCTCCAAGCGGTAAGGACAAAACCAATCGGTCCGAAAAGTTTGCCGAGCAAACCTACCAACACCAAAGGCCAATACCGGACCGGATCGCGTGCTGCTATCCAGTAACCTATACCGTAAACGCCCACAATCATTCCGATACATTGCCACAACGAAGGATAGTTGGGAGCCTCTACGCGCAGCCACTGAAAAATGGAGAGCGGAAAAAGCACTGCCCACAATCCAAATACAACGTTGTAAACTCCAGCGAGCCTGAGCGTCGCTCGAATCCAAACAGAATCTATTGTGCTATTGCGTCCGCGAGTCGAGTTCTCGGGAATGGAGTTGCTGCGCATCGTAACTTCCTCAGGTGTTAGTACTCTATTCGTTAGTCAATCGAGGCAGCAAAAGCGATGGCCAGAGATTATCCATCAGCGCCTGAGTCTGGGATAAGTTGTCGCATTTGCTGACAGAGAATTGGGTCACCAACCCAACCGTACGGAAACCGAATAGGCATTGGCACTTCTTTTGGTTCACTTGCTCCGGCATTTTTCAAAAGCGTTTGAATTGACTCCTGATTACCGCGCATCGCCATGGTCATCGCACATACATTCCATTCTGTTACGAGATTGACGTTAGCACCGCGACGTATCAACATCTCGACAAACTCTTGATGACCGCCAATGGCCGCCATCATCAAGGCGCTATATCCCTCCTTGAGATTGAGTTCATCAATCAATGCTCCGTGATCAAGCAAGATTTCTCCGACCTGCGTTTTTCCTTCTGTCGCAGCCACAATCAGCGAGTTTGCCCAACCGGAGGCGGCATGCACATTCGCACCTGCCTCAAGCAAACGAATCGCAATCTCTGGAAAACCGCAACGTGCAGCCTGCATCAAGCTGTTTCTCCCGGCAAAATCTGCCGCATTGACATCGGCTCCATTTTTCAGAAGCAATTCGAGACAATCCAGCCGCCCCTCTTGGGCACAAAACATGAGCGGAGTCCAACCCTGATTATCGCGAGCCTCCAGATTTGCCGAATGCCGAATTAGTTCTTCGCAAACATCGACGACACCACTTCCAGATGCCAAGTGCAATGCGGTTAGCTGAACTTTATGATGAACGGCGTTCGGATCCGCGCCATGCTTAAGGAACAAACGAACCGCTTCGATGTTTCCCTGCGCTGAAGCAAACATCAACGCAGTTCCCGCTGTAGCATGCTGGCTATTGAGATCCAAACCAGACAGCTCGGCTTGCATTCGGCCGAGATCACCAGGGGCCACAATTAAGCATTCCAAGAGATCATCCAGCCGCCCCATGGTTTAGCACCTTCCTGTTTTGAATTCCAAATTTGCCACCGCAATCGTCGTCGTATGCGAAGCGGTTGACTCGACCTGCAAAATCATACCTTCTGAAAAGTACTCAACACAGCCAGCCCTTGCCCTGGGCTGATAATTCACCGCGGTTTACGTGAAATAACAAATCGATTCAACGAAAGACCTGTTCAATGTCGGAAAATTATCTGATTCTGGGTGCTGGCGGCGGTATAGCCAATGCACTCGCTCGAACCTTAAAGGGACAAGGTGCTCAAGTTTTTTTAGCTGGACGAAACCAAGCCAAAATTGAATCGATTGCCCAGGAACTTAACTCGCCGTTTCTGATTATTGATGGGACGGACTTCACTCAGGTAGAACAGGCTGTTACGACTGCGACCGAAACGCTGGGAGGGCTAGATGGTGCCGCAAATTTGATTGGCTCGGTGTTACTGAAACCAGCGCATTTAACATCTGCACAGGAGTGGACTGGCGTCCTGCACACGAATCTATCCTCTGCGTTCGCGCTCGTCCGCGCAGCTAGTACCCGACTGCGTCCCGAAGGTGGGAGTGTTGTTTTGATGTCGAGCGCGGCGGCCGAAATTGGATTGTCCAATCACGAAGCGATCGCGGCAGCCAAAGGTGGAATCGAAGCGTTGGTGCGTTCCGCTGCGACTACCTATGCGTCGAAAAATCTGCGGTTTAATGCGATTGCGCCAGGGCTCGTTCAAACTTCTCTAACGGAAAGAGTTTGGAACCAACCCAAAGCAGCAGAAATGTCGCGCAGTCTTCATCCGCTGGGACGTTTTGGAACTGTGGAGGAAGTTGCCAGAGCCATTCAATTCTTGCTTTCTCCACAGCAAAGCTGGATCACGGGACAGGTTCTAGGAGTTGATGGTGGACTGGGCAAACTGAAGAGTTTAGCTAGACCTCAATAGCGACAAAATGGACATCGAAATAATCGATTCCAGGCTATCATTGACCTCCTATACCGGGTACCATCTGCGACGAAATCGGGTATCTTGTGCATTTTGTACAGACGCCCTGCACCAATCCGCTCATAACCACGCATGACTTTTACGCCTGCGACGGTTTGTCGCGGGTCAAGAGATGTATTGATTGATTTGGTTTGCGGGTACGATATTGACCGAATTGCGAAAATCCGAGTCGCGGAAATAGCGTCAGCAAGAGCTTAGGAATCAGGCTTTCGACCATGAATCGTTTTCTGTTCCCTAGATGGGTCAACAAGTTTCTGCTTGTTTTGGGTGTAATGATCCTAGGAGGTGGTGCCTACGCGGGTGCTGTCTTTATGGGTGCAACTGACCCCAAAACGCTAAACGTAGGGTACCAACCTGTTCAGCCCATTCCTTTTAGCCACAAGATCCATGCGGGTCAGCTAAAGATGGACTGTCGTTATTGCCACACATCGGTGGAAAAGTCGGCCCATGCCAGTGTCCCGCCGACATCAACTTGTATCAATTGCCACAGCCCGCTTGAGAAAGCTACTGGAACACCGCTCTTGTCGGCTGTCCATCCAACCAGTCCAAAGCTCAAAGCATTGCATGATAGCTGGGCAACTGGGGACTCGGTTCCATGGGTCAAGATTCATCGCTTGCCAGACTTCGTTTACTTCAATCACTCTGTACACGTAAATCGTGGCGTCAGCTGCGTTACCTGCCATGGTCGCATCGATAAGATGGACGAAGTGCACCAAGCCAAAGATCTCTCGATGACATGGTGCGTTGATTGCCACCGTCATCCAGAAGCTCACCTAAGACCTGTCGAGTTTATCACTAAACTTGACTGGGCTCCTGAAGATGGAAAAGCAGCTGAGCTAGGGGCTCAGTTGAAGAAAGAAAAGAACATCAATCCTTTGACCAACTGCGCGGTTTGCCACCGATGACACAAGGTTCCGATAATCGATCCATGTACTGGCGTAGTCTCAATGAACTTGAGAGCACTCCAGAGTTTGAACAATTCATGCATCGGGAATTCCCTGTTGCTGCCTCCGAGTTTCCTGATGGAATCTCGCGCCGTCGCTGGTTACAGCTGATGAGCGCTTCGTTGGCACTGGGGGGATTCGCTGGGTGCCGATATCAGAAAGAAGAGTTTGCCGCTTTGGTAGGCCGCAGCGATCAGCGTATCGCTGGCGTACCATTGATGTTCGCAACGAGCTTTGAATGGGCCAATCGCCCCGTTCATTTGTTGGTTGGCAATGTCGATGGCCGCCCCATCAAGCTCGAAGGCAATGCGCAATATCCTTTGAATGCGTCCGTGGATCCTTCGGGCTTCCACGATGGCAAGGAAGCGGCGTTCGCTGTCGCAGGCACCGACTCCTACACGCAGGCTTGCATCCTGCAGCTGTATGATCCAGACCGATGCTCTGACGTCCTCGTACGCAGTGCCGCCGGCAAAAAACCGACAGCGGCTGACTGGGATGCATTCGAAAAATCAGCTCGTGTTCGTTTGGAAAAAATCAAGGAAAACGCTGGCGCTTCGCTAGTAGTTTTTGTTCCTCCGACTCGCTCACCAAGCTTGCGACGCATGCTCGCGGAAGTGAAGTCGTTGTTCCCTCAAGCGACAATCGCTCGCGACTCGATGGTCAGCGATCGCAACTTCGCGAAGGGCATAAAGCTGGCCGCCGGTCGATATGTTGAACCGCTTTGGCATCTCGAAAAAGCGGATGTCATCTGCAGTTTGGATAGCGACATCTTCGCTCACGAACCTGCCGGAACGTTCTACGCCCGTCAATATTCGTCACGTCGTGAACCAGACTCTGACAAGGGTCCAATGAACCGCCTCTATGTCATCGAAGGTCAATACTCGATGACTGGAGCATCCGCTGATTCTCGCTTGACGATCCCATCGAGCCAAATTGGTTCGTTTGCGGTAGAGCTTGAAAAGCGAATCGATACCATGCTCGCATCAGGCGTGCCTGCTGGTTCGGCAGATGAGAAGACTTGGGATGAGCTTGATACAGCTGGACGAATCGCTCGCACACTTGATGTTCTTGCTGGCGACTTGGTGACAAGCAAAGGCAAGTCGGCCGTTTTGGTCGGACGTCATCAACCCGCTGAAGTGCAAGCAGTTGGTTTAAGAATTAATCAGAAGCTCGGCAACGTTGGTGCAACGGTTGATCTTTTGGATATCCAAGACGACCAGGAGATGCTTGGCGCGATTTCACTGAAGGAATTCGCTGACAAACTGGCATCCGGTAGCGTTCAAGATCTGTGGATTTTGGGTGGCAACCCAGTTTACGGTGCTCCAGCTGAACTCGACCTCGCCAAGAAAATTGCAGCGATCGAAAATTCGGTATACCTCGCCGAGTATGTCGATGAAACAGCTGAACATTGTCGAACCGTTGTCCCAGCGGCCCATCCTCTCGAAAGCTGGGGAGATGTTCAGGGCTGCGATGGAACTTACGCTGTTTGCCAACCTCAAATCTTGCCATTGCTAAATGGCAAGAGTGCGTTAGAAGTCATCGCATTGTTGGTACAAGCAGCTGACCGCGATACTCATGCATATGTTCGCTCGACTGCCGGCACCGTTTCTGGCAGCCCGCTGAATGATCAACAATGGCGCAAGCTGTTACATGACGGATTCCTCGCAGGATCTGCGGCCAAAACAGTTGCTGTAAACACAGACCAATTTACTGGCGAGCTGGCAACAGTTGAACTCGGCGGAACCGATAAACCTGAGAGCGGCAAACTAGAAGTTGTCATTCTGCCAGGCGAGTCGACCTTCGATGGCCGCTTCGCGAACAATGGCTGGTTGCAAGAACTTCCGCAATCGGTTTCCAAACTGGTCTGGGATAACGCGGCCCTGGTGTCGCCAACCCTCGGCGAGAAACTGCGTCTCAAACAAGGCGAGATGGCGACCGTTCGAGTCGGTGGTCGTTCCGTAGATCTTCCTGTCTTTATTGTGCCCGGAATTTGCCCAACGACCATCGTGACCTACATGGGTTACGGTCGAAAGGCAGCTGGCAATATTGGCAACAACGTTGGGCATGATGTGACTCCGCTGTTGACTGCAGACAGCGGAACCGTTTTGACAGGTGTCGAGGTAGCTCCAACTTCCCGTCCATATAAGTTGGCAACGACTCAAGATCATTTTGCAATCGATGCTCTTGGTCAAAACACCACCTCACAACGTGCTGCAATGTTGGTTCGCGAAGGAACCTACGAGCAGTACAAGAACAACAAAGAGTTCGCCGAGCACATGGGAACTCACCATCCAGCTCTGGAATCGTTGTGGACACCACCGGATGTGGCACAGCAGTATGCTTGGGCGATGAGCATCGACCTCAATAAGTGCATCGGTTGCAACTCCTGCGTGGTGGCTTGCCAAGCGGAAAACAACGTGCCGATTGTTGGCAAGGAACAAGTTTCACGCGGTCGTGAAATGCACTGGCTGAGAATGGACCGTTACTTCCAAGGCGATCCAGCTAACAAGAGCCAAGTCGTTGATCCGAAAGTTGTTTTCCAGCCGGTAGCTTGTGTGCATTGCGAAATGGCACCTTGCGAACAAGTTTGCCCAGTCGCCGCAACGGTGCACACGGAAGAAGGCATCAATGCGATGGCTTACAACCGCTGCATCGGAACACGTTACTGCGGTAACAACTGTCCTTACAAAGTACGTCGCTTTAACTACTACAACTTCAATCAGCAATACGGTTATTTCTATGGCTGGTTGGACAAACGCGAAGAAGCGAATCGCAAGTTGCAGCAATTGGTACTTAACCCAGATGTAACCGTTCGCGGTCGTGGGGTTATGGAGAAGTGCACTTACTGCATTCAACGCGTCCAGAACGGCAAGATCGTGGCGAAATCGGAGAACCGCGAAGTTCTTGATGGCGATATCAAGACTGCGTGCCAAACGGCTTGTCCAACTCAAGCCATCGTTTTTGGTAACAAAAACGATAAGGGGGCTCGCGTTACGGTCAAGCAAAACGACCCACGTGCTTACGCCATGCTCGAAGAACTCAACGTCAAGCCACGTACTTTGTATTTGACTCGCTTGCGAAACATCAATGTTCGCTTGATGACCAAGTATGAAAAAGAAAACATGACCGGACATCATGATGATCATGGTGGACACGGCCATGAGTCAACTGACTCGCATGACCATGCTGAATCGCATCCAACCACTGAAAAGGCTGGGGCCGAAGCAGCTCATTGATAAAACTGGAACTTTGTTGATCACTTTCCGGTGATCACAATGTTGCCCTTGTGACCTGAACAATCAAGTTGTGTATATCCCGAAGTAGTGATAACGAATGGCAACCACAGCTACTGCATCTGTTGACAATACCATTGAGGTTCCCGGCCGCCGGGCGGACCTGGTAACGGGCAACCAAACCTACGGTTCGATTACGGACATGGTTTGCCGTATCGCCGAAGAAAAAACACCAGCGTTTTGGTACCCAGCCTTTGGAGCCTCATCGCTTGTGGCTTTGATGTTTGTGAGCCTCATCGGATACCTGATCCTGGTTGGGGTTGGTATCTGGGGTAACATGAACCCGGTTTTCTGGGCGTGGCCTATTGTTAACTTCGTGTTCTGGGTTGGTATCGGTCACGCTGGAACGTTGATTTCCGCGATTCTCTACTTGTTCCGCCAGAACTGGCGTACGAGCATCAACCGTGCGGCAGAAGCCATGACGATCTTCGCGGTGGTTTGTGCAGGTATTTTCCCTGGTATTCACGTCGGTCGAGCTTGGCTAGCTTTTTGGCTCACACCTTATCCAAGCTTAAACTTGTGGATGTGGCCTCAATTCCGCAGCCCGCTGTTGTGGGACGTGTTCGCGGTCGGTACATACGCTTCGGTTTCGCTTGTGTTCTGGTACATGGGTATGATCCCTGACTTGGCCACTTTCCGTGACCGTGCCAAAACCAAGTACCGCCGTATGATTTACGGTATTCTTTCACTCGGTTGGACTGGTTCGTCGCGTCATTGGATGCGATACGAGAAGGCCTATATGTTGTTGGCTGCATTGGCAGCACCTCTGGTTCTCTCGGTGCACACGGTCGTTAGCTTCGACTTCGCCGTTTCCCAATTGCCAGGTTGGCACACCACGATTTTCCCACCGTACTTCGTTGCTGGTGCTATTTTCTCAGGTTTCGCGATGGTGGTCACATTGTTGGTGCCTGTTCGAGCGATCTTCAAGATCGAACACCTGATTACGCTTCGCCATCTTGAGAACATGAACAAGATTATTTTGGCCACCGGCTCGCTGGTCGGGTTGGCATACGGAACAGAATTCTTCATCGCTTGGTATTCTCAAAACCAATACGAAGGCTTCGCCTTTATCAACCGTGCCTTCGGTCCATATTGGTGGGCTTACTGGACGATGGTGACCTGTAACGTAATCTCGCCTCAATTGTTCTGGTTCAAGAAGATCAGAACCAGTCCGTTCTTGATGGTTGTCGTTTCGATCTTTGTGAACATCGGTATGTGGTTCGAACGCTTTGTGATCACGATCACTTCGCTTAGCCGTGACTTCTTGCCGTCCTCATGGGGATACTACCAACCAACCTGGGTTGACGGTTTGATGTTGTTCGGAAGCTTTGGTGTGTTCTTTACTCTCTTCCTTCTCTTCTGCCGATTCTTGCCGATTGTGGCAATGTCTGAAGTGAAGGGCATTCTGGCCATCCAAAACCATGAAAAACATGGACATGGTGACCACGGTTCACATCACTAATTCGTACTTTGATTGATATTCCTCGTCGCCTGTGGTTTTACCCAAGCGATTATTAAGATCCATCGGATAATTTGGTTCGCACATGGCTCACAAGCACAAAACCAAGAAAGAACCAGCCGCCCCCAAGTCATTTGGTTGGATGGCAGAATTCGTAGACGAACAGCAACTGCTGGTTGCCGCTCGCAAACTGCGCGATTCAGGTTACACCAAGACCGATGCCTTCACTCCATTTCCTGTTCACGGAATCGATGAAGCGTTGGGAATCAAACCTACGATTCTCCCCTTCATTGTTCTCTGTGCAGGGATGACGGGAACTTGCACTGCGTTGCTTTTGGAATGGTACACCAACGCATTTGATTACCCCTACATCATCAGCGGTAAACCATTCGCGAGTTGGCCAGCATTTATCCCAGTGAGCTTCGAGTTAACCATTTTGTTCTCGGCCTTCACTACCTTCTTGGGTATGTTGGCTCTCAATGGTTTGCCAAAGTTCAGCAATCCTGTTTTCACCAATCCACGATTCGACCGCGCGACAAACGATCGCTTCTTCCTTTATGTGGACTCGAAGGATCGTTACTACAATCGGGACGCAGTTCATAAGCTCTTGAAGGACACGCATCCCGAATCGCTAGAAGAAGTTTTGGAAGATGAAAGCTCAGCAGATATTCCTCAACCAATTTGGATGGGCATCACCACGCTAGCTATCTTTTCATTAATTCCACTAGCAGCGATTTACTTGATTCGTGAATCCCGCAGCGAAGAACCACGTTTCCATATCTTCTTGGATATGGACTTCCAACCCAAAAAGAAATCGCAACAAACGACCACGATTTTCGCAGACGGGCGCGTTACACGTCCCCAGGTTGCGGGAACTATTGCTCGTGGGCAATATGCTCCGACGGGGTCGTACTATTTGGGATATGATCCAGAGAAAGTGGCCTCGCTTGAATCGGCCAAAGCCACTCGCTTTGTAACATTGGGCCAACCACCAGCAGAAACAGCAGGATCGCCTGAAGAAGGTACACCTCCTGCGCCACAGGAACCGGCTCCAACGGCTCCTGCTGCGGAAGCGAAGCCTACCGGAACACCAGCTACCACGCCAGCGCCTGCAGCACCAACTGCTACTGAAGCAACACCTGCAACTGAACCTGCACCAGCTCAGCCACCAGCCGCAGATGCCGCAAAACCTGCTGACGCAGCCGCACCAGCAGCTGCACCAGCGACAGCGACCGGCGAAGTAAACCTTGACACTTTGCCTTGGTTGACGGACTTCCCAGAAGGGGTTGCGACCGAAGCCAATATGGCACGTGGGAAACAACGTTTTGAGATTTATTGCGGCGCTTGCCACGGTATTACGGGGGACGGCAATGGGTTGGTTGCGGGACGTGCGGCTGAATTAGCGCAGGGCTACTGGACCCCACCCACCTCCCTACACGATGCTAAAATTCGTCAGCAACCTGTTGGACGCATTTTCCACACCATCACCAACGGCAAAGGCAAAATGGGTGGCTACAGCTCCCAAATCAATGCCGAAGACCGTTGGGCAATTGCCTTGTACGTTCGCGCTCTGCAACGCAGCCGCAACGCCAAGATTGAAGATGTTCCTGAAGGCGAACGAGCTGCACTAGGCAATCCATAATTGATGGGGCCATGCCTCAAAAGAAAACATCCTGAAACTATCCAATCTGGATTCAATCAGAAGTAAAGAATCGAGTTATGACGAGCGAAACGAATAGTAACGACATCTCATTACCAGCGTCTTGGAAGGTAATGCCAGCGGTGCTGGTCGCCGTTGGAGCGGTGTGCCTGCTATTGAGTGTCGGTTTGTGTTTTTTGAACACCCATGAAGGCAACAGAGCTGAAGGTGTTCAATTCTTCATGCATTCGTACCTCACGAACTACATGTACTGCCTCTCCTTTGGATTGGGCGCACTGTTTTTCGTGCTCGTTCAATTTTTGTGTCGCGCAGGCTGGAGCGCTTCGGTTCGACGATTGGCGGAGATCATGGCGTCCACTCTTCCGCTAATGGCCATTTTATTCCTGCCGATCATTGTCATGGTTCTGATGACCAACAGCGTTTCCTTGTATGAATGGAATACCGACAAACCTGAAGGTTTGATCGCTGCCAAGAAAGGATTCCTCAATGGTCCTTTCTTCGCAGTTCGCTCTTTGGTTTACTTCTTGGTATTCATTGGGTCTGCCTATTTTGTTTACAGCAATTCACGTCGCCAAGATGAGTCAGGTGACGCCAAAATCACACTCAAGATTCAAGCCTTTAGCGGTCCATTGATCATGCTTTATGCATTGGCGATTTCCTTCGCATCGTTCGACTGGGTCATGTCGATCGACGCTGATTGGTACAGCACCATCTTCGGTGTGATCATATTCGCTGGAAGCATGCTGGCGTTCTTCTCTTTGCTTGCGATCAGCTGCATGTTGTTGCAACGCAATGGCAAACTGGTGAAGTATGTTACCGTTGAGAACTATCATGACATCGCAAAGTTCATGTTTGGTTTTGTGATGTTTTGGGCTTATGTATCTTTTTCGCAATACTTGCTGTATTGGTACGGCGATATCCCAGAAGAAACCATTTGGTACCAAATTCGAATTAACACCGATAACGGCTGGCCCTACATCGCGGTCATCTTGCTATTCTGCCACTTTGTGATTCCATTCCTTGGACTCCTTTCGCGACACGTCCGCCGGCACCGCACTGGTCTCTTTTTCTGGGCCTGTTGGTTATTGATCGCTCACTGGATCGATCTTAGCTTCTTGATTTTGCCAAACGCAGGCCCCGTAGAATCGATGTTCTTAGTCGGTCATTTGCTTGGCTTCATCGGCATGGTCTCTATCTTCTTGGCAATGCTGCTTCTGAAGTCCATTAATGTTCCGTTGGTTGCAGTTCGCGATCCTCGCGTTCCTGAAGCACTTTCCTACCACAATATCATCGTTTAATAAGGCCTAGTTTCGATGGCACGTTACGACGACCTAAATACGAACTTCATTGCGTTCTTTACAGTGATTAGCTGCGGTTTGCTGTTGGCGGTTATCTTGGCTTTCCAAGCGTTCGCTTTCCAAATGGAATACGGCGCCGAAGAAGAGAAACTTGCCAAAAGCGAATACACTAAAGCGAATCAAACGTTGAGTGAACAAAACAAGTCGCTTAGCGGTTATAAGTGGGTGAAAGAGCAGCTTCCCGTCACGGATCCAAAGCAAAAGCCAGAAGAGGTAAATCGACTTGAGATTCCTATTCAGCAAGCGATGGAGTTGATTCTACGAGAATCGGCGCAGCCTAAAGCTGAACCCGCCCAGACCTAATGGTAAATTTTTAGTTTGACCAACAGCCTTCAATTTTTCGATTACAGAGCCTTGTTACAGCGATTCGTGTCCCTTTTTACGTTCACATTGGTCCTAGTGACCATGTTGGTAGATGCAAATATTGCAGCTACTAACGGTAGCGTAGAAAATACGGACTCAAAGCCAGCTGTTAGCGGGCCAATTCCGAACTTCGATGGATTTGGAATCGAAGAAAAGCTCGGAACGAGTGTTCCACTAAATTTGGTTTTCACTGGTGAAAATGGGAATCCAGTAACTCTCAGCAGCCTCATTGATGGCTCTAAAACCACTTTGCTGACCCTCAATTACAGCGACTGCCCTGGATTGTGTGTGGCGCAACTCGATGGCTTGACTGAGTCACTGCGAAAATTCGACTCCTTGAAGCTGGGAACTGATTTCCAAGTAATCACTATCAGTATTGATCCCAACGAAAAGTCCAGCAGAGCTGCGGCCACCAAAGCGAAATATGTTGGCGGCCTTGGTTTGAATACCAACTTCGAAGGTTGGCGTTTTCTAACAGGTGAACAAGAAGCAATTAAAACCATTACCGACTCCGTTGGCTTCCGGTACACATGGGACCCCGTATCGAAAAGGTTCAATCACTCCGCTGCGACAATTGTTCTGTCGCCGAAAGGAATGGTTACACGTTATCTTTATTCCCCCTCCATCGATCCCGTAACTATGAATATGGCTCTTGTTGAAGGCTCACAGGGTAAGCTCGGAAGCTCGATGGATGCAATTGCGCTATGGTGTATGGCCTATGACCCAGCGTCAAATCGCTACACAGCGGTTGGATACAAAATTTTGAGTTTGGCGGCTGCCGCCTTTGTACTATTGCTCGTGGGATTCACCGCTCCGTTCTGGTTCGCCAGTCGACGGCCGCCCCAAGAGCAATCGATTGAAGAACAAGCAAGCAATAACCTCTAGCTAGCACTGATAATTTGATGGACGGATATATGATACAGCCGTGGTTACTAGCAGACGAACCAGCCAGCTTCTGGTTTCCTGAGCAAGCATCCACCTTCGCTCCTGAAGTGGATTTCTTTTTCCATGCCGTTCTCTGGATTTGTATTGTTTTTTTCACCCTGATCGTGGCTGGGATGATCTACTTCGTTTGGAAGTTTCGTCAACGCCCCGGTTATCAAGGTTCCCCTGAAGCGTTGCACAACAATACGTTGGAAATCACTTGGACTGTGATTCCAACGTTGATAGTGGTTTGGATTTTTGTGCGTGGGGTTTACGGCTACTTGGACATGATGTCCCCTCCAACAGAAACCTATGACATTGAAGTCAAAGCAACCCAATGGAATTGGAGCTTCAAGTATCCTAACGGTGCTTTGAGCAATGATCTTCATATTCCGATCAACAAACCCATCAAGTTGATTATGCGATCGGAAGACGTGATCCATAGCCTCTTTATTCCAGCCTTCCGTTGCAAGACAGACATTGTTCCTGGACGTTTGAATACCATGTGGTTCCAAGCCATTAAAGAAGGGTCATTCGATTTGTACTGCACGGAGTATTGCGGTACCAAGCACAGTTTGATGCAAGCAATGACCGTGGTCCAATCGCAAGAGCAATTTGATGCATGGCTGGCGGAAGCTTCCAAACCACCTGAGGACCCAATCGAATGGGGCAAGTGGTTGTATGAACGCCAGGGTTGTAAGGGTTGCCACTCGATTGATGGTTCATTGGTAGTTGGACCATCTTTCAAGGGAAGTTTTGGTACTTCCATGGATATGAGTGATGGACAAAAGGTTACAATGGATGAGCAATACATCCGGAACTCGATCTTGAACCCACAGAGCCAAGCTCGAGTGAACTTTGCTGCGAAGATCAACCAAATGAATTCGTATGCGGGTAAACTGAAGGAAGAAGAAATTTCCGCTTTGACCGCGTTTATTAAGAGTTTGAAGTAGTCCTAGTCGGAGCGGTTTCAATCAAATCGCTCTGAACCTTGGACCGCAATCATATATTTGTCGGAGTTTACAGATGAGTGCTGTCGTCACCCCCGGAAGCGTCCAGACTGCGGAACATTCGCAGTCTCATCGACCTGATCCAAATTATTTGACGCATACCAAAGGCTTCCTAAGCTGGGCACTGACCCTCGACCACAAACGCATCGGCTTGATGTATTTGGTCGGCATTCTCACCAGCTTCTTGTTGGGCGGTATCCTGGCCCTCTTGTTGAGAGCTGAGTTGTTCTTCCCTGGAGAGCAAATGTTCTCCAACGATGGTTACAACCAGTTGTTTACGCTGCACGGAGCAGTGATGGTTTTCTTGTTCATCATTCCTTCCGTTCCAGCAGCACTCGGCAACTTCTTGGTTCCGGTGATGTTGGGAGCTAAAGACGTTGCGTTTCCACGACTGAACTTGAGCAGTTTCTACCTGTGGTTGGCAGGAACGGCGTTCTTTTTGGTTGCCCTGTTTTCAACCGGTTTGGATACAGGTTGGACGTTCTACACTCCATATTCAACATTGACTCAGGGACCTGTCGTTGCGGCGACGATGGGCGTGTTCATTCTCGGTTTCAGTTCAATTTTCACCGGTTTGAACTTCATTGTGACCATTAACACGATGCGTCCACCAGGGATGACTTGGTTCCGTATGCCGTTGTTCTTATGGGCAACCTACGCGACCTCGATCATTCAGGTTTTGGCTACTCCAGTTCTCGGTATCACCGTTTTATTGTTGGCTGCTGAACGTGTTTTGAAGATTGGTATTTTCGATCCAGCTTACAATGGTGACCCAGTAGCCTTCCAACACTTTTTCTGGTTCTACTCCCACCCTGCGGTGTACATCATGATTCTTCCTGCGATGGGAATCATCAGCGAGTTGATGTCAGTACACAGCCACAAAGCTATTTTCGGATATCGCATGATCGCATACAGCTCCGTGGCGATCGCGTTGTTCGGCTTTTTGGTGTGGGGCCACCACATGTTCACTTCAGGTATGGCTGAAGTCACCACGATTATCTTCAGTGCTTTGACCTTTACGGTCTCGATTCCGTCAGCGATCAAAGTTTTCAACTGGTTGTTTACCATGTACCAAGGCACAGTCTCGATGGTGACCCCAATGTGCTACGCCCTCGCTTTCTTGTTCCTGTTCACGATCGGTGGTTTGACCGGTTTGTTCTTGGGTTCACTCTCAACCGATCGTCACTTGCACGACACCTATTTCGTTGTGGCTCACTTCCACTACGTGATGATGGGTGGAACCTTGATTGCATTCTTGGGCGGCTTGTTCCACTGGTGGCCTAAGATGATCGGCAAAATGTATAACGAACTCGGCGGTCAAATTTCTGCCCTGGTTGTCTTCATCGGTTTTAACCTCACGTTCCTTCCTCAGTTCGTCATGGGAAGCCGTGGTATGCCACGTCGCTATGCTCAATACGACAAGGAATTCGAGTTCTTGCATCAGTTGTCGACCGTTGGAGCTTTTGTGCTCGGAATGGGTCTGTTCATCGCAGCAGGCGTTCTTTTGAGCTCTTTGTTCCGCGGACGTAAGGCACCTGCTAACCCATGGGGTGGTGACACACTCGAATGGCATTGCGAATCTCCACCTCCATTCTATAACTTCCTCCGTCCGCCAGTGGTTAAGGATCCATATGATTACAGCCGCTTGGTGTACGATAATCGTGTCGGTGGTTACGTTGAACGTCCGGAAGACCGCGCGAGCGGTTCCCATAAATAATCCAGTGCTCGCGAAGGGCTAGTTGATGTCAGCTACTGAATTAGATGCAAGTCACAATCATTCCCATGGACATGATGATCATGGTCACGATCATGATCATCCAGCCTGGCTCGCGCACCATTTCGATGATGCCGAACAACAGTTCGATTCCGGCAAGCTTGGAATCTGGTTGTTCTTGATCACGGAAGTGCTGTTTTTCAGCGGCATGTTCTGCGCGTACGCCATGTACCGCTCATTACACCCAGAAATCTGGACGTTCTCGAGCCAGTTTTTGAATGAGACGTTGGGCGCGATTAATACCGGCGTTCTGCTCTTCAGTAGCTTGACGATGGCTTGGGCAGTTCGCTGTGCGATGCTCGGACAAAATCGTGGTGTGGTTGCATGTACGGGTATGACCATTGCCTGTGCGGCGATATTCTTGGGCGTCAAAGCAGTTGAATACAGCCACAAAATCGATCTCGGTTTGTTGCCGGCTGGATTTTATGTTCCCCAAGTGGCCCACCCAGAACATCATGAAGGTCTGTCGAAGTGGCTGATTTATTTCATGATTGTTCCCGGCCTACTCTTGGTAGTTCTGACGGCTTGGTATGGACAAGCAGTCGCTACAGCGAATGCGGTTCAAAAGCAAATCGCTGGACCGTTGTCGGTTAGTGCGTTGTGCTTTTTCTTGGGAGTCGGTTTGGGTCTTTACCTGGAATCAGGTGAAGCTGCTGAACACGGAGATAAAGCCCATGCTGCGGCCGCTGATTCGCACGATGCAGCACACGCAGAAGGCGATCATGCACACGAAGAGGCACACGCAAGTGATGCTGCTCATGAGCCTAAGGATGCCGCAACCCCCGCAGCAACTGAGTCGGCTTCGACCGATTCCCATGCTGATGCTTCGCATGCAGCGGACAACGAAATCATCTCTCCAGACGTCAATAAGCCCAATGCTGCAGGGTTGTTTTTCAGCATCTATTATTGCATGACTGGAGTGCACGCGATCCACATTATTGCAGGTATTTTGGTGCTGACGTGGGTCCTAGTTAAGGCCGCTCAGGGACAATTCCATTCTGAGTATTTTGGTCCAGTGGACTATGTCGGGTTGTATTGGCACTTGGTCGACTTTATCTGGATTTACCTCTTCCCGCTGCTGTACTTGATCACCTGATCTGTACCAGCGAAGTAGTTTTTGGTCCGCGATTCAAACTAGTAATTACTTAGGCTCCTAAAATGGCTCACTCGCACGCCAATCAACACGAACACCATGAGAAGTCCGAAGGGCACGCACATGCTGGTCATGGTCACCATGGCCATCACGGTTTTGCTCACCCATCGCCTATTTGGCAATTGTTGGCTGTGTTTTTTGCACTGTTAGCACTCACGGTGTTAACTGTGTATCAGTCAACCTTGGACCTTGGTAACATGGAAATTTGGGCATCGTTAACGATTGCGACTATCAAGGCCGCTTTGGTTATCCTGTTCTTTATGCACATGATCCATGACAAACCGTTCAATATCATTATGTTCTTAGGAACGCTGGTATTCGTGGCGTTGTTCTTGGGATTCACATTGATGGATGCTCACAATTACAAAGATCTCATCGAGCCAGGTTCGATTACACCCAAGTAGTTGGTGCTTAACAAATCATTCTGATTTCGATATCGGAAATCACCGAGGGCCTTACACAAGGCCCTTTTTTTTTGCAACAATGAGTCGCTGAGAGTTATTGTCGCTGTATCCCGTTCTCTGAGGTGATTCAATGAAACGTCGGATGGTTTTGTTGACAGAAGGTCATTCCAATCCGCATACCGCAAAAACGGCCGCCGGATTATTGAGATATTGCCCAGAGGAATGTGTGGGAGTAATCGACAGCCACCTACATGGCAAAGAGGTAGCTCCATACCTGGGCTCAGGCGACGGCTTCAAATTTGTTTCGTCGTTGGACGAAGTACCTGATGCAAATACATTGGTCATCGGCATTGCGCCTCCTGGGGGCAAGATCCCAGCTGCTTGGCGACCGATAATTCTTGGAGCCATTCATAAGGGGCTCAATGTCCTCAGCGGCCTGCACGATTTTATGTTTGACGATCACGAGTTTCGTGAAGCTGCTGAACGCAAGGGTGTCCACCTGATTGATGTTCGCCGCAATCACTTTAAAGAAATCTCGCGACGTCGTGGGTTGAGCAATAACTGCTTGCGTATACATACCGTCGGCCATGACTGCAGCATTGGTAAGATGGTTGTGAGTTTGGAAGTCTCGCGCGGACTAGAAAAGCGAGGTATCGACTCCCACTTTATCGCCACAGGCCAAACGGGAATCATGATTGCCGGATCGGGGTTGCCGCTCGATTGTATTGTTGCCGACTTTGTTGCTGGTGCTGCTGAGCAACTTGTTATTGAAAATCAACATCATTCAGTGGTGGTTGTAGAAGGGCAGGGGAGCATAGTCCATCCATCGTATTCTGGAGTCACATTGAGCCTGCTGCATGGATGTCTGCCACATGCATTGATTCTTTGCTTCGAAGCGGGGCGAGCATCCGTCGGCGGAATCGACCACGTCCCCATTCCCGAACTCCGACGCATTGCCGAGCTTTTCATGGCAATGGCTACTATTCACCAACCTTGTGAAATCATCGGCATTGGAATGAACGGTCGCAAAGTAAGTCCACAAATTGCGAAAGAAATTGCACAACGCATCGAAGAGGATATGGGACTTCCAGTGGTTGACGTGATTCGTGATGGAGCTGATCGTCTTATTGATGCTTCGGAAAAGTTCTATCGTGATGGACGCTGGCGCAACTTCGGAATGTAGATTCAACCTTTTGAGCGCGGTTTGTTGAGGTGCCTTGTGAAAATTACCACTCACTTATTCGATTTGCCTCTGCGAGATCCTTTCACCATCGCGCGGGGCACTGCCACTTCGCAGCCCACTATGATCGTTGAGCTCAGCGATGGTAATTTTACAGGCTACGGCGAAGCCACATCGAATGATTTCTATGCCGCATCCATTCCCACTATGCTGCAAGATCTGAGACAAGTTCAGCAAGTCTTGCCAACGCTGAAGTGGGATACGCCTGAGACCCTCTGGGATCTGCTTGATCCTATGCTCGGCCACAATCGGTTTGCTCAAGCTGCTCTCGATATGGCCGCTTATGACCTGTGGGGAAAGAAACTTGGGAAACCCGTATGGCAACTTCTTGGATTGAATCCCCAAGCTGGCCCGCAAAGTTGTTATACATTGGGAATCGATACCAGAGACACAATGCTCCGCAAAATGCAGGCCATGCCCGGTTGGCCCATTTACAAGATTAAGTGCGGAACCCCGAATGACCTAGAGACCATTCGATTCTTGCGAACTCATACGACGGCAACTTTTAGAGTCGATGCCAACTGCGGCTGGAAGCCTGAGCAAGTAGTCCCAATGGCCACCGAACTCAAACAACTGGGAGTTGAGTTTATTGAACAACCTCTGCCAGTGGAACATTGGTCAGACATGGCCCAACTCAAACCACAAAGCCCTTTGCCGCTTATGGCTGATGAAAGCTGCCCCGTTCAGGCATCGGTTGAACGCTGCGCGGCAGGATTTCATGCCATCAACATCAAGCTAGTAAAATGTGGCGGCGTCACTCCTGCTCGCCGCATGATCGAAATAGCTCGACAGTTAGGACTGAAAATCATGGTAGGTTGCATGACCGAATCAAGTATCGGGATTTCGGCCGCAGCTCAGCTAAAACCATTGCTCGATTTTGCCGATCTGGACGGAGCCGTGTTGCTCAAAGAAGATTTGGCCGATGGGGTGCGCGTAGAAAAGGGCCAGATCGAGTTAACCGACAAACCCGGTAACGGGGTTTCGCTAAAACATAACTTGGAACATTTGCGAATCCCAACGGCTAGCTAGTGGAAGCCATTTGGATTTATTCGTTTTTGGAACTTGATAGGATGGATGCTATGAGTAACGCAGTTCGCGTACCCACTCGAAACGAAATTGCTGTTGAAGACACCTGGGACCTATCCAGTCTCTACAAAGATGTGCAGAGTTGGGAACGCGACCTAAAGAAACTCGAACAATTCCAGAAGCAATATGAACCCTATCGAGGAACGATGAAACAGTCGGCACAGCGAGTTGCCGAGTTTCTAAAGTTTGATTTGCAAGTGGATCGCATCGCGGAGCGAGTTGGAACTTACGCTCAACTTCGTACGACGGAAGACCAAGCCAACGACGAAGCGAAAGCTCTGTTCGCGCGATACCAAACGACCGTTATGAAATTAGCACAAGCGGGTTCGTTCTTTCGCCCTGAAATTTTGGGGCTACCAGCGAACACTCTAAAAGAGTACCTGGCTGCAGATTGCCTTAAGCCTTACCGCTTGCTTTTGGAACGAATTATTCGTTTCAAAAAACACACCTTATCTCAAAAAGAAGAAGAACTTCTTTCGTTGCAAGGCGAAATGGCGTCCACAGCGAATCAAGTCTTTCGCCAGCTCAACGATGCCGACATGAAATTTGGAGTCGTTAAGAATGAAGCAGGTGAACAAGTAGAACTCTCTCACGCCACTTACTCGCAATTCATGATTTCGCCGAAGCGAGCGATCCGCAAAGCGGCTTTCGAAAAATACTATGCGGGTTTCGGAGCCTTCGAAAACACTTATGCAGCCTGCTTGATTGGTAGCATCCACAATGACGTCTTCTACGCCCGTGCTCGAAAGTACTCATCATGCTTGGAGGCTGCATTGTTTCCAGACAATGTTCCTCTTTCTGTGTACAACAATCTTATTGCGACCACGCGTCAACATCTGCCAACTACTTATCGATACTTTGACATTCGTCGGCGCAAAATGGGACTTAAGGAGATCCACCATTACGATACCTACGTTCCAATCTTGACCGCACAAGAATCTGAACGCTCTTGGGACGATAGCGTTCAGCTTATACTCAAAGCATTGCAACCTCTTGGCAACGAATATTGTCGTGTGCTCGAAAAGGGCCTTAAGGGTCGCTGGTGTGACCGCTATCCCAACCAGGGCAAGCAGAGCGGAGCTTTCAGCTGCGGAAGTTTCGATGGCGAGCCATACATTCTGATGAACTACAAGCCTAAGGTTCTCAATGATGTGTTTACACTGGCACACGAAGCTGGGCACTCCATGCACTCGTACTATTCGGCCAAGACACAACCCTATCAATATTACAACTATACGATCTTTGTGGCGGAGGTTGCTAGTACATTCAACGAGCAATTGCTGAGTCACTACATGATTCAGAACGCCCGTAGCAAGGAAGAAAAGGCGTATTTGATCAATCATGAAGTGGACAGCATTCGAGCCACAATGGTACGCCAAACTATGTTCGCTGAATTTGAGAAGCGAACGCATGAGATGGCTGAAGCAGGTGAGCCACTAACCACGAATTCGCTCAAGAGTGAATACAGGTCGCTGTTGGAAGGTTATTTTGGTCCCAATTTCCAGATCGACGATGAGCTCTCGCTCGAGTGCCTGCGAATCCCTCACTTCTACCGGGCTTTCTACGTTTACAAGTATGCAACTGGCTTGGCTGCTGCGATTGCTTTGTCGCGTCGCGTGCTCGAAGGTGGGCCACGGGAGCTCAAGGACTATTTGCGATTCTTGCAAAGCGGCTGCTCGAAAGACCCTCTCGATCTTTTGAAAGAGGCTGGTGTCGATATGACAACGCCAGAACCCGTCGATGTCGCTTTGAAGCACTATCAACATTTGATCAGCCAACTCGACGAGTTGATTTGATCCCCAAAACAGTTCCTGCTTTCGCTCGTCGCTTTTTTTCTGAAGACGTGTGTTAAAAGCTTTTTGTCGCGGCCACGGTGCACAACTTTTCGAGTATGTGCACTGTGCAAATCTCATTGTGTCTTGGGGTGGCCGCAAGTTCTTGAGCAAGCGATAACCTAGAACAGGCGACGGCGCTAGACCAACGGTTTGAAGAACGGGAAAATCGAGAGTGTGGTAACTCAACTCGCGATTGCTTTCAAATTATCCGCGGCCCAATAACTGCCAAGAAAACGAAGTCGATAGTGGTGTAGAACATTTTCCGTAACACGCAAGTTCCTGGTTTGCGGCATCGAATCGCGATGAAGTAATCATAACAGACGGGGCGGGCACCACCATTTCTGGATTGCCTGCCTTGATGTTATTGAACATCGTCAACGATCGAGCTCCTGTCTCGTTCGAACAGTTTCGAACTTCACCGACACTACATTTGCGGGTGTTAGAATGATCGCCTGTTGGGCGTTTTTGAATATGTTATTGGCAGAGAACATCGACTCTTTACGCTTTGTCTTGATAGCTTTTGAACGCGATTTAGTGAGATAGCAATTCAGGTTGATTGTGAGAAGTTAACCGCTGTCGGGCATGTTTAACTGCTCAGGCTGAACAGCCCAACAAAGAGCATCAAATGAGCTAGCAAAGGCAATTCCCAGGCCTTTTGCAAAAGCAAATTGCTGGCATAACCCAATGAAAGTGATGGCGTTTTGCAGAATCCGTCATTAAAGAAAATAATACTCAACCATCGGGTTCAAGCGACCAACATGGTGCCCGACCAACATGGTGCCCGACCAACATGGTGCCCGACCAACATGGTGCCTGGCACCCAAAACTTAGCGACCAACATGGTGTCTGGCACCCAAAACTTGGCTCAAAATCGCTCAAAAACCGCAAAACATGGTGCCTGGCACCAAATTTCTGGCAACTGCAATGATAGCAAATTCAAAATGGGCAAGACCCAGGATTAGCACTGCTGATATTAAACGGAAGGGCTCGAATAAATTCGCCCACAAACTTGGTGCCTGGCACCATTATGTGATGGCGATGCTAGCAATGTTGGCCGCAAGATAAGGTGCCAGGCACCCTTGGATTTGATGAGATGCGATTTGCTAGCATTTCGGTTATGACGCTAGCGGTCGATAGGTCTGCGAAGCCAAAACTAAAAAGGTCGAGACGATCCACACGCTGAAAATAGATAGCATTGAATCGCAAAGTAGATCTCAGATAGAAAAATGAACCTAACCCGCGAAAATACATTCCTCAAAAAAGCTCCGCTCCATTCGTGCACTCTCGACGACATTACTGCTTACTCAATTAGCTTGAAAGCCCCACGACCTATTTGATAGCAATAAAAAAATGCGAGCCTGATGCTATCAACTAACATCAAACTCGCATCACTGTGCTTTTTCTAACTCCTGCAGGCGATCCTTCGCAAACGCCTATCGAGTTATAGAGAGCTCTCGAGCAGCAATCGAAGCTTTCGGAGTTCCTGTCGCATATCCATGCTCTCCATTGGAGTCATTTGGATGCCCAAGGCTCGATCATAATGAACGCGTTGCAATTGTGTGATCAAGCGAGCATATTCCATCTCCCCCTGACCTACACGTACCTGCAATTGATCCTTCTTGGAATCTCGCAGATGAACATGCAGAACATACTTCATCAGCTTGTCATAGTTCTTATTGCGGTGCGGTCCAACCCAAAAATGACTTGGGTCTAGGGTCAAACCCAATCCTGTGACATTGTCGCAAAGATTCTTAACCGTATCCGGGTCTTCGCTCAAACAACCAACTTCAGTCTTGAGAGCAACTCGTGCTCCTTCGCCTTCAGCAATTGTTACCAATCGCTGCAGTCGCTCAATCTCTTCGTTGAACGGAGTTCCCAACTCCGCCGAAGGAACCGTCAAAATGACAACCCTCGTCGCTTTCGCAAATCGACATACTGTGCTAAAGCGGGAATAGTACTCTTCCCCTGTCGCATCAATACGCACACTGTAACTACAAATATCCAACCGGTGCGTGTCACGACAGAGTTCCACTGCTCGATCAAAGTTGGCTTCGAGATCCTTGGGAGGCATCTGAATCTGGTCGTCGTGCAGCGCAATCTCGACGGTCGAAAACTCGAGATCCTGAAGCAATGAAATAACTTCCGGAATGGGTACATCCGGAAAACAGTCCGTAGACGCGGAAACGAACACTGAGCAAACTCCTTTTTCGTTCGATTCTCAGCAATTTTTAGCTAAGTCCCCAAGTTATCGTGTTAAACCGCTTGTGGCAACACCACGCCACCCTAACCCCTCCAACTTCCGACCCCAAAAAACGGACTTTTTGCGATTCAACTTGCTAGCATTAACTTTCCTAAAGGATGACAGAAGATGCCATTTAGTGTTCAATAGAGTTATTCCCTACCTAGAAACACAGCATTCGCTGTCTGGAGTCCGGCAAGCATGTCATTCTGTATCGCTCCGAGTTCGCGTCTCAATTCTGTAGCCCAACGCAACCCCGCATTTTTTGGGATGCTTCTCACAGTGGTGCTCTCTACATCGCTTGTGATGGGAGACGAAACAACTCAACAGAAAGCCCCAGCAGACAAAGCGCTCGAGCCAAATACCCCCGCTGCTTGGTATGGAGAAGGTGTCCGTCCCAGTGATGCGCGAACCCCCGAAGAAGAACGCCAAGGATTCCATCTTCCCGCTGGATTCATCGCTGAACTTGTCGCTTCCGAACCTCAAATATCTAAACCACTCAACATGGCCTTTGACTCCCGAGGTCGCCTGTGGGTAACAGACACTCTCGAATATCCCTACCAAGCCCCAGCGGGCCAGCCTGCCCGCGATACACTCCGCATCTTGGAAGACTCCGATGGAGATGGGAAATTCGAGCGGGTCACAACCTTCGCCGATAACCTCAACATACCAATTGGTATTCTCCCTTATGGCGACGGAGCTATCTGTTTCAGCATTCCGTACATCTGGTACCTTCGCGATACCGATGGCGATGGAAAATGCGATCAACGCGAGAAACTCATTGGTCCATTTGATACCACTCGCGACACTCACGGCATGATCAATGCCCTACGACGTGGCGATGACGGATGGATCTATGCCTGTCACGGCTTCAACAACCAATCAACAGTTGCCGGAAAAGATGGACACAAAATTACTCTCATATCGGGCAACACATTCCGGTTTCGCCCTGATGGTAGCCGCGTCGAAATCGTGTCATTAGGCCAGGTTAATCCGTTTGGAATGGACAGTGACGAACGCGGCCAATTCTACACCGCAGACTGTCATAGCAAACCGATCACTCAAGTGATTCCAGGCGCTTGTTATCCAAGCTTTGGTCGTCCGCATGACGGCCTTGGTTTCGCACATAGCATGATGGAACACCTGCATGGCAGTACGGCGATTTGTGGACTCGTCTTCTATCAAGACAAGCTGTTCCCAGAAGCTTTTCACAATTCCTTCATTAGCGGTAATGTCATGACCAGCCGCTTGAATCGCAACATTCGCAAACGAGTTGGAACAACAGAATTTGCGATCGAGCAGGGCGACTTTATGACCAGTGATGATTCTTGGTTTCGCCCTGTCGATATTCGCTTGGGTCCAGATGGTGCACTATACGTCGCCGACTTCTACAACAAAATCATCGGCCATTATGAAGTCCCTTTACCCCACCCTGGTCGCGATCGTTTCCGTGGTCGCATCTGGCGTATCCGCTACGCTCCCAATGATGAAGCACCTCAATCCTCGCAACTCACACTCAACAAACAATCTCCGGAAGAACTTACGAAACTCTTATCCTCCAGCAATCCCACGGTGCGTCATTTAGCCCTCGACGAAATCACCGATCGCTGCGGTGCATCAGCCGCACTTCCACTACTCGCCGCCCTGAAAAGCGATTCGGTTCACGCCAGATATCTTTCGATGTGGGGCCTGCATCGCACCAACGCCCTACCAGTCGAATCTCTTTCAGTTTTAGCAAAAGATCCCTCTCCGCTCGTTCGAGTCCATCTCGCAAAACTTCTAGGTTCAGTCAACACGAATTCGACTCCAATTCTCTTGCAGATGCTGAACGATTCCGACCCAGACGTGGTTCGCAATGCTGCCGAGAGTGTGGGCAAGACAGATTCTCCCGAAGCGCTCGTTCCACTCCTGGATAAACTAGCGAGCGTAAATCACCCCAACAACTCGGCTGAAAAAGATACCGTCTTGATTCAGTCGCTTCGAATTGCAATTCGCAATTTGCTCCAAAACGAAGCACCACGAGCAGTCCTCAAACAAGCCTGGATCGATGACGCGAATCTGCCCGCCGAATTCTCACGATTAAAATTGGGCAGCCCTCACTCCGTAGCTTTGTCATCAATCCTTCTCGGACTGGCCCACGCTGATGCATCCACCTTATTGCAACGTTACGTTGCTAACCAAGCTCAACTTGATTCGCTCGATGCCGAAACACTTCAGCATATTTCGCGTTGGAGCGAAGCGGAACAGCTTCCGAATTTCGTGAAATGGATCGAACAGTCGTACTCGAATGACACAAATCGACAATTGCAGATGCTTCAAAACATTGAAAGCGGCTTGGCCTCTCGAGGCATCAACACCCCTGACGCTGTTCGCTCCTGGAGCATTCGACTCGCGTCGCAATTGCTTACGCCTTGGACATCTTCTCGCTCTCAGTCGCAACCTTCCGTTAGCTGGGGAGTAGACGCTGGAGAACTCTGGAGAAACGAAACTCGCCACTGTGACGACGGAGTTGACTTCGCCGATTTTCGCAGCAGCCTCTCGCGCGGTGAAAGCTACACAGGCACATTGCGCAGCGGGGTCTTTGACGCTCCGAAACAACTCTCTTTTTGGCTTGTCGGCCACAATGGCTTCCCTGATCAACCTGACAAGCAAGTCAATCGATGCGAACTGGTGGCAGCGGACACCGGAGCAATTCTCAAGACCGAGTACCCACCTCGAAGCGATGTTGGGAAACTCATCTCCTGGGACCTTGAATCGTTAGGTGGACGCTCCGTGTTTATTCGCTGCATCGACAACGACAATGGTACGGCCTACGCCTGGGTGGCAGTGGGACGCTTCTCACTTCCCGCACTCAATTCGGATGGCGCCGCTAATGACCTGCGACAAGCCCTACGAATTGTTTCTCGCTATTCATTGAGCGAACTCCTCCCTGATATCAGACAAGTAGCCACATCCACCTCACTCGATGATCGAGCCCAACTGGAAACGTTTGTTGTTTTAGCCCAACTCAACCAACAAACTTTGTTGCAGAGCTTTGCAGAATTTGCCTCACAAGATCTGTCACTGGCTCATCCTTGGAACGTCGCATTACAGAAAGCAAGTAAGCTCAATGAGGCAGACTACCAGAAATGGTTTGCGGAGGAGCTACCTCCACTCATCAAGACACTCTCGACCCGACAGCAATCAAGCCTTGTTAAATCGCTGGCAGTGCGCGCGAATAATCTCACGTGGATCATCGATAACTTTGAAGCCGGCCTTCTCAGCACCGCCGTTTTGAGCGACCAAACGCTACGAGAACTGCTTAAAGGTTTATTCAAAAACACTAACCATTCAGAACGTTGGATGAAACTGACAAACTCCTTGCCAACGGAAGACCAAGCCACACTCGATCGCTGGGCAAAGCTTGTTTCCACACCGCTTCCTCAAGACCTCGATCTCAAAAAGGGCAAAACCATCTTCACCGAGAAATGTGGACTGTGTCATCAACTCGCTGGGCAAGGGAAACTGGTCGGCCCGCAGCTCGACGGTGTCGGTAAACGGACACAGGAACGGTTGCTCGAAGACATTCTCTTACCTAACAGAAACGTCGATCATGCTTTCAGAACTTCGACACTTCTGCTGGAGGATGGAAGAGTTGTAGTTGGCTTGGTGCGAAATGAAACGGACGATGCATTAACGCTCGTCGATGGCGAAGGAAAAGAACAAACAATTCCAATAGCCGACATCACAGAACGAAAACAGAATACTCAATCTGTGATGCCGGGGAATTTTCATGAAGTGCTCGATGACAACGCTCTTCAAAGCCTTCTCGCGTATCTGAAAAGCCAACCCTAAAGCGATACAACACTTCGACAATCCAAAGCATCGATCGCAATTCCTACGCAGCTTCGCGCAACTTAATTGTTTCTACTCGCCGAGGGATCTGGCGAGCAGAAACTGCAGGGACTTGCAAAGAGTTCATGACAGCTGAGTTGTCGATATGTATATCAAGTTGCGGAAAGGCGATCGCTATATTGCATTGATCCAATTGTTTTTTGATGGCGTAAACAAGGCGGTCTCGCGTAGCGTTAAATTCGCGTGTTGGTGTCCAAACTCGCACGACCCAATCCACGGCCGACGCTCCAAAACCTACCAATAAGACTTGCGGTTTTCGCTCTTCCGTTTCAATGGTTACATCAGCGATCGAAGCAATGGCCTGAAGCAACGCGGCTCGCGTTTCATCCATATCTGCGTTGTACGCTACACCAACCGGAACCTCTACGCGCCTTTCAGCGTGGAAGGTTACATTCTCAATCGTATGTCCTGCTATAGCGCTGTTCGGAATAATCAAACGCCGATTATCGGGTGTATCAACAACGGTCGTAAATAAATCAATCTCGTAAACTTTGGCATGAATGCCTCCAGCCACAACTAAGTCACCCACCTTGAATGGACGAAACACCATTAACAGAATGCCGGAAGCAAAATTGGAAAGTGTTCCCTGAAATGCCAGACCAATCGCAAATCCGAGGGCAGCCAGAACAGCGGCGAAACTCGTGGACTTAAATCCGAAATAATTCAGCACGAACAGAACACCCGCGCCAATCATCCCACGGTAAATAAGTTTCTCGATGAAGCGTCCCAACGTTTCATCGATACGTCCGCGCATTGCCTTAGATACGATACGCGTCGTGTACTTCGCCGCAAAGTAAAAGCCCAACAAAATCGATAACACTACGATCGCGGGAAAGACGGAGATCATTCCCAGTTCGGACAAGCCTTCCAGTCGCCCATTCCATATCTTCTCGACTGCACCCCAAGCCTGCGACAAACCACCAGACCAATCGTTGAACATTTCGGCTGTTTCGGTAGCTGCTTGCATGACGAGAACTCCGCGCTAAAACTGCTCTTATTTCTTCCTGGCTTTTAGAGAAATGTGAGAACGCTTTCAAGATCTCCCTCTGGCCGCATCGATTGCCCGCCCGAACTCTTCTGCGAAGGCTTTGCTAGCAAATGCAATGCAACATTCGAGAACACAAAACAATGGAAAAATCGCCCGTTTCGAGCCATCACATGTCACGTAGCAATAACTTCTGGATGGTGTCATATATTCGCAAAAATTGATCTAGTCGGTGTTGACGAGATTCTCTACGATCCCGGCGTGAGTCTCGTATTTTTGGGAGGAATATCGTGCAAACGATCAAAACCGCCGCCGTAGTTGTATTAATGATGACCGTACTGTACGGAATCTTTATCGCGATCAATAACAATGAACCCGCATTGCCTCCAGGCCTAGCGGATCTCGCTCTCGATGAGCCAAACATGGACATCGAATTAGGCGACCCTGTGGACGGAAACAACTTGATTCCCTCCGTTCCTTTCGCCTCCTCTTCAGGAAGTGGCACAAAAGAACTGGGGGCGGCCGAATTAGCCATTCCGCGAAACAACGTTCCCGAAATGCTGGACAACTTGAGCGTTGAAGACCCCACATCCGACAAACCTCAAGGCAACGATTTAGTAGACATCCCCAAGAGTGAGAATCCTTCGCGCGACAATCTCGCAACGGATCCGAAGAACATTCGCACCACAGAGCAGGCCGATGACGACGTGCTAAAGCGAGCCGAAAGAAACAATTCATTTCTGCAAGTTTCAAACCCCAGTCCGTCCCTGACTGGCGGAAACGAAACAACTCGGACTGGCAGTGGTAACTCAATCCCCTCGCTGCCCACTCCAAGCACAACTCCAAATAATTCCGGAGCGAGTGGAGGAAGTCTCATTCCATCGCCACCTCAGTTAGGTTCATCCTCGACCGGTCCATCCAATCTATCATCCGCTTCGAATTCCACTCCACTGAGCGATCTAGCTGGTGGTAACAATTCGATTCCTGGTGGTCTCCCAACGTCAACACCTATTGCAGACAATTCAAGCAAGCCAAGTGAAGTTGCGGTTGCCGAGATGAACTACGTTGATGCGAAAGAGAAAGCGTTATCCAAGGCACACGAAGGAAAACTGAAAGAAGCTTTGATTCAAATGACTGCTTGGTACGGACGTGCAGAACTAACCTATGAAGAGAAATCTGATCTGCTCAACTTACTGAATGCACTAGCAGCAGAAGTCATTTATTCGAAACGCCATTTCTTAGAAACAAGCTACAAAGCCGGTCCGCGTGAATCGCTCGAAGAAATCGCCAAAAATCATGGCATCAGCCTGGAGTTGCTGGCGAGCATCAATCATATTTCTCCACCGTATGTCTTGCTACCTAGCACCGACTTGAAGGTTTTACGGGGTCCGTTCCGTGCTGAAATCAATTTAACTACCAAAGAACTCACGCTCTTCTTGGACAATATGTTCGCAGGCCAGTTCCCCATTTCAGTCGGATCTGACTTCAAGGATGCTGAAGGTGAATTCAATGTCAGCACCAAACAAACCAACCGAAATTACTACGGGGCCATTGGCGGCTCGGTCAGCCACACCGATCCCAATAATCCTTACGGAAAACACTGGCTCGACCTAGGGCATCAACTGTGCATCCATGGTTCTCCAGCAGCCGAAAACAGCCCGTTGAATAACGCTGGCTGCATCAGCCTGAGCCCACGAGATGCCGAAGATGTGTACAATATTCTGACTGTCGGTTCGAAGGTAACGCTCAAACGATAACTCAGAAAAAACACATCATGTACAACGCGGCTGAACTCAAAGCTCTCATCGAAAAACATGCGCTGAAATTTGGTCAGTTCCAATTAGCAAGTGGCAAAATCGGGTCCTATTACCTCGATTGCCGCCAAGTAACCCTCCACCCCCAAGGTGCCAACCTCATTGGTGCGGGACTTTTGGAACTGATGGCAGGCTCATTACCAGAAGCCGTTGGAGGGATGGCAATTGGTGCCGATCCAATTACCGGCGCGGTGATCACGCTGGCTGGCCAAAAGAACATACCCATCCATGGATTCATCGTGCGAAAAGAAGCCAAAGGTCACGGGATGGGGCGACAAGTCGAGGGCCCCGTCGCTGCGGGCATGCGAGCCATCATCGTTGAAGACGTGGTGACCAGTGGCGGTAGTGCTTTACAGGCCGTTGAAGCGGCTACAGCATTCGGCTTGAAGATCGATACGATCATGGCTGTTGTAGATCGCTTAGAAGGTGGCCGCGAAACCATAGAAGCCCGTGGCCTAAAACTGCACACGCTCTTCACTGTTCGTGACTTTGGAATCAATCCTTAAGATGGAAACCAAGCTGCATCGGCAACTGAAGGAACTCTATGCCGCGACTGCTAGCCAGATCGAAGTGCGTTTCGAAGGTTACATCATCGATGCCATTTCTCATCAAGGCGAGTTGATCGAAGTTCAACACGCCCCTTTGGGTTCCATCCGTCGGAAGTGTGAAGATCTCCTTCAGTCACACCCACTCAAGGTTGTCAAACCCGTCATACAACGCAAATGGATTGTGGGCCTGAAAAACAAATCAGGCCCCGTTGTGCGCAAAAGACTTAGCCCAAAACGCGGGCGTTTGGTCGACATCTTTACTGAGCTAACTCATTTTGTGCCCGTCTTCCCGCATCCACGTCTCACGCTGGAAATTCCTTTCATCGACACAGAGGAATGGCGATATCCCGTCGAAAGACGATGGGGAAAACAGTTTCGAATCCAGGATCAATGCCTCGTTGACGTGCATCAAACAGTGCGGCTGCACACAGCCAAAGATCTTCTGGCGTTGATCCCGACAGAGTCTCTGCCAGAAACATTTCAAACTCAAGACTTAGCGCGAGCGCTATCTTGTCCTCGCTGGTTAGCTCAAAAGGTCGCGTATTGCTTACGACGAATCGAACTAACGCAAATTGTCGGCAAAAAAGGAAATGCAGTGCTCTATCAACTGCATGCCGCTTGAGGCAAATGATTTACCAAGTACCGAATGACGGGCAATGACAAACTATTTCCCGCCAATTTCCACTGCTTCTTTAAGGTAAGCGTCTCATCCCAGACAAATTGCTCTGGGTAACCGAGCAACCGCAATACCTCACGCGGCGAAAATCGCCTAAACTTTCCTGGTTCATATTCGAGATAGGAACCAGCACCCGACGTAACAACGCCATAGCTCGACCCAAAACAGGCAGTTGGCTCGGATTCGCGATTCTTTGTGAGACGATCTAAACTCGAACCGAACTTCTGTACAAACTCGTCGGACACTGCAAGCTCAGCACCAAAATCATCTGACACAAAATCTCGCCACGTACAATCAAACCGTGGCGGTGATTGCCAATCAGGTAACATCTCCGTTGTCGCCATCAAGTAAAAGCGTGGTCGACGATTGGGCCACCCCCAAGCACTGGGACAAACATCGAGCGTTTGCCAAACATAGCCGGCATCATTCAAAATTGAACAACACCACGCAAACATCTCGCTCACTGCAAAACCAGAAACATTCTCCAACAAAATCCACTTAGGTCGCAAGCAGGGAACCAACTGAAACAAGTTCTTGAGAGCAAGACTGCGGGGGTCTCTTAAATCTCCCTGCTTACCACGTCGTGAAAATGGTTGACAAGGAGGAGACAGCCACCACGCATTGGCAGCCAAGGACTCAAGCCAAACTGTCTCGACACTTTCCAATGTAACGTTGAAGTAGTTGTGAGTAAAATTGGATTGATAGACACGCTTGGCGGCTTGATCGATATCGATGGCCGCCGCGATTTCATGTGGATTGCAGCACGCTGCAAAGCCACCTATACCAGCGAAATACTCGATGAATCGAAGCTTCTCGCTGGTTGCGTGCTGCTGAACCACTAGACCCATTCCTCAAGACAACAAGTTCAAGACGACAATGCTCGATTCAATTGTCACTGGACTTACTTGAGATTGCGTTCCAAGAAATTGGTCATCATCTCATGCATATGGCGGCGTTGTAATGGATCCACGATTCCATGGCGATTCCGCGGATAAATCATCAACTCAAACGGCTTCCCAGCTTTTTGTAATGCATAGGCTAATTGCAAGGTGTTGGACATGTGCACGTTGTCATCGATTTCACCATGAATAATCAACAAGCTACCATGCAAGTTCTTGGCTGCTTCCACCACAGAACTCTTCTTGTAACCCTCTGGATTATTCTGAGGCGTATCCATATACCGTTCGGTATACACCGCATCATAATTTCGCCAATCGGTTACCGGTGCGCCAGAAATCCCAGCCTTAAAGAGCTTGCTATGCGTGAGTGCGTAACCAGTAAAGTAACCACCGTAACTCCAGCCCCACACGCCGATCCGGTTGCTGTCGCCCCATGGCTGGGAACCTGCCCACTTCGCCGCATCTTCCAAATCTCGCAACTCAACCTCTCCCAAGTTGCGGTGAATCGGCCAGGTATCGCGACCGCCAGGACCTCGTGAGGCACGGTTGTCGCAAAGCATCACCACATAACCTTGCTGAGCCAAGTATTGATGCCACCAGTAATTTCCTTCTTGGAATCGATTGGCAATGGTCGAGTTTTGCGGTCCGCCGTAAACGTGAAAAAACACTGGATACTTTTTATCGGGGTTGGCCAGATCCAAACCAGGCGGAGCAATAATCATGGTCTGCAATTCCAGACCATCGCGAGCTTTGATGGTCGTGAGAATAGGCTTTTGAGCAGCCATGAACTTAAATCGATCGATCGTTGTCGCGGACAATGTTCGCACCAACTCACCGCCAGACGTCTTCAAATCTAAACGCGATGGCGAATCAATATTGCTGTAACGATCCATGAAATATTGCCCCGACGGATCAACATCACAACGATGAGTACCGCTTTCTTTCGTCAAGCGCGTCAACTTCTTCGATTTCGCATCGACACGAAACGCCTGTGTTTCGATTGGGCTTCCATAGTTACCCTGAATGATAAAAGACTCTCCCGATTCGTCATACCAAAGAATATCGGCAACGTCCCAATCACCTTCCGTCAAAGCCACGCTGGTTTGGCCATCCGCAGAGACTCGATAAACATGCCGTCTCCCACCTGCTTTATCACTCATCCACAAGAAATCACCATTAGCCAACCACTTGGGTTCAATGATGACATCGACCCAAGCAGGGCTCGATTCACGCATTAACTTTTTCACTTCACCAGTGGCTGGATTGGCTTCACAGATTTCAAGCCAGGTTTGAATTCGGTTTTGCATTTGAAAAATCACGCCCGAATTGTCTGGCCGCCAACCGACGCGAACCACAAGGCGATCATCGGCCTTATAGCTGCTTAAATCGGCCTCAATCAACTTCATATCGGCGATCTGCACGACAAACAACTTGACATCGGGCAATGGATCGCCCGCCTTCGGATAGCGAGTTACTTCGACGGTCGATTTATAGGTCAGAGAATCATCAATCGGATAGCGATCCACAGGCTTTTCGTTCAACTGCAAGAAGGCAATCTTCTGTCCATCTGGGCTCCACCAGAATGCCTTGAAGTTACCTCGACCATAGATTTCCTCTTGATAGACCCAATCCAGAATTCCATTCAAGAGATCTTCTTGTTTATCACTGGTTACCGGCCGAATCTCCGCTGTCTCCGTGTTGACGATCATGAGATTGTCATCCTGAACGAAAGCAATCGACTTCCCATCAGGACTCAGTTCCGCAAGCTCTTCGGCTTTGTCCGGAGTATTCGTCACTCTTCGCGCAACGTCTTTCTCCACATCATAGATAAAGAGATCTCGATCGATGTTCAGCATGGCCCAACGCAATGCGGTATCAAAACTGTCGAGACTTACTGCCGAGCGACCGCCGCGCAAATTCACCCCTTCAATTTTCTGCAAGGCGGCGGTGGCCTTATCGATCAAGTTCAAACGACGAGATGACCCGGTAGCCGCATCATAGGCAATCAAACTTGAATCGCGTCGCATTACATACTCAACCGTCCCATCCTGGCTCTTGGGCAACCAGCGCGGAGCAGCCGCGTTCGCTGCCGCCCAAGTTACCCGTTGATCACCACCGAAGATCTTATCCATGGTGAGCAGTTCGCCCCCAACCACCTTTTCAATCGGCTTTTCCGATACGGCAGGTTTGTCGCTAAATCCGATCACACGATTCAACGGATACTCCGCTCCATCGCGAATAAACGGATCAAAGAAGTTCCATTTGGCTAGGCTATCATCCGAGTTGGGCTCTAAAGTGTAGGTGACCAGTCTTCCCAATCGCTGGGCGGTTGGAATAACGTACGAACCTGCAGGAAGCGTCACTTCTTGTTGCGGAACACCTTCCACTTCAATCTTTAGCAAGCGATGGTCCTGAAAGGTCGTTTCCTCACTCACTTTCTTGATCTTGTGATTCGCTACAGTTGCCTTGGAATCTTTCTCAAGTTTCCACACATCTACGCCGTGCCGCATCAAGCGGTCAACGATCCAAGCTTGCTCAGCAGACAGAACATAGGCAGCAGGAACATCACTTTCTGATGTCGACTCGATTTTGGTCCAGAGTTCGACGCTGTACTCTTTCTTTTTCAATCGATCGAGGTCTTTACCACTATGGAAGAAAGCTAGTTCATTAGCACCAGCGACCACTTTGCCCGCCTCATCGACCAATTCGTAACCCAAAGCAGTAACTGGAGTATCCCACTTGGCAAGCTTGGCTTGAACAGAGAGTTTTTCTTGTTTTGGATTAGCAAAGGACTCGCCACTAGCTGACTGCCATGCTTTTTCACCTTCCGCGATCAGTTGGTTAACTGTCGTCTTGTTGGCTGCCAGATGATCCAAGCAGTGCTTTACAAATGCGTACGTTGCTTCGATTCTGGTTTTGTACTCGGAGTAGGAATACGACTCTGAAAGAATGCCGATCTTACCGCGCATACCCATGTACTCGGTGCTATAACGGGGTTCGTGACCGTAGCTCTCCCAACGCTTATGATCGTCCTCAAAATTACCATACCAGAATGAGTTGTAACCGGACTTTTTCATTTCTCCGGTGACAGCAGGCATCATTTGCCCGCGCAGATAATCTTGTAACTTTGTGGCTCCTGCTGGATTATTTGGTGTGCTGTAAGTCAATTCATACTGATGTAAAGAACCATTGGTCGTGTGACAATCGATCAACACATCCACGTCCCACTTCTCCAAGCACCCGATCAAGGCATTTGCTTCTGGCGACTCCAATTTTACAAAGTCGCGATTGAGATCAAGAGCTTGTGCATTTTCGCGAATGCCCATTCCATCTTCCGGTCCTTTTTGTCCCGGTCGATGATTCTTGCCGATGCGTTCCCCACCATCGACGTTGTAATTGGGTACAAAAATAAGCGAGAGATTTTTCTGCCATTCGTTGTTGGGCTGCAGCAACAAATCACGCGCTAATGCAAGAAGAGCTTCTTTTCCATCGCTTTCGCCTGGATGAATGCTCCCCAGCAAAACCACGACCAATCGGTCATCGTCGGTCGATGGCTTGGTTGCCGCTGATGGGTCTGTATTCCAGTGCAACGCCCAAATCTCTCGTCCCTCAACGCTCTGACCGAGCGATTCGAGTTGAACGGATTTATCGGCAGCTGTCAGTGTCTTAAGAAACGATTCAACATCACCGGCTCGGGCAGTAGCTTTGAAGGCCGAGCTTTCAGCTATCGTCTGCAGTTGCTTGAGAGTCGTCGCTTTGCTTGAAGCCGAAGCTTCCTGTGCGAGAAGCTGATCCTGGACAAAATCGCTTGGCAGATTACCGAAGACGAGACCAAAACTCAGTAGGGCCAAGGCCCCGAAGCAGCGTACTGAATGCATCACCATGCTCACCAATCTTAGAAGGCTTCAATGGATTTTCAAAGAAGCCTTCAGATTAGTCGCCTGACGTCGATATCTCCAGTAGCCCACCGTACATGTTTGGCAGTTTCGGCCAAGGAGTTTTCCGACTCCGGCAGTCAGCCAGAGTCGCACAACTTCCCAACTAGGCGGTATGAATAGCGCGTTTGGCTACCGCCAAAGCCGCTTCGTGCAACGTTTCTGAGAGCGTGGGATGCGCGTGACAGCATCGAGCAATATCTTCGCTGCTGGCCCCAAACTCCATGGCGGTTGCCGCTTCGGCGATTAGGTCACCAGCGCGAGCACCGATAATGTGAACCCCAAGGACACGATCGGTTTTCGCATCAGCCAAAATCTTGACTCGCCCTTCAGCCTCGCCCAACGCTCGAGCGCGGCCATTGGCTCCATAAAAACCAATCCCCTTGCTGTAAGCTACGCCAGCTTCTTTGAGCTGATCTTCGCTCTTGCCCACTGTGGCAATTTCGGGATGCGTGTAAACAATGGCTGGGATAGTTCCATAGTTGATGTGCGACTTCATCCCCGACAATCGCTCCATACAAACGATGGCTTCATCCATCGCCTTGTGAGCCAACATTGCACCACCGATCAAGTCACCAATAGCGCAGATGCCAGTTGCGGCGGTTTGGAAATCGCCATTGACTGGGATGAATCCGCGTTTGTCGGTTTCCAAACCAACATTCTCTAAGCCGATATCGCGCGAGTTCGGTACTCGTCCCGCAGAAAGGAGAACGCGATCGCACTCAAGAGGTTCAGCCCCTTTGCACGTGACAACACATTTGTTGCCAACCACTTTGGCACTCTCAACCCAACTATTCAAACGGAATTGCAGGCCTTGCTTCTGGAACGTACGGTGAGCCATTTGAGCGATTTCACTATCCATGCCGGGCAAGATTCGATCCATCGCTTCCAGCACGATCACTTCGCTTCCAAGTCGATTCCAAACACTCCCTAATTCCAAGCCAATGTAACCACCGCCGATGACCACAAAGCGTTTAGGGACTTCATTGAACGAAAGAGCCATCGTACTGTTACCAATACGAACACCATCTTCTTCAACGCCACGCATCGGAGCAGGGCGACTACCCGTTGCCAAAATAATGTGCTTGGCCTTAACTTTCTCAACTTCACCACCGGTCAAATTGACTCGAACGAGCCCCACACCTTCAATTGCGCCCCGTCCACGATAAGCGGTGACTTGATTTTTCTTGAACAACAAATCGATACCACCCGTCAAGGTTTGTACGATCTGATCTTTGCGTTTCATCATCGCGGACAAATCGAGCTGAACGCCCGAGACTTGAATGCCGTGCGATGCCATTCCCTTTTGTGCTTCCAGATACAGATGGCTCGATTCGAGTAACGCTTTACTTGGAATACAACCAACTCGTAAACAGGTTCCACCGAACTGAAGATTTTCATCGATGCAGGCGGTCTTGAACCCCAGCTGTGCGGAGCGAATCGCGGCTACGTATCCAGCGGGACCACCACCAATGACCACAACATCAAATTCAGTAGTTTTCATGCGACTATTTGGACCTACAGCAAACGCGGGTGGAACGAACTTATTTCTTTCATCGTAACCGCAGACCGGGCAATCACTACAGGGGGGCAGTGGAATTCGCCACCCGTTTTTTACCTAAACATTAAGACAGTACTATTGCTCGGTGAGAAGCGGTTCCAACTGTGGAGCGACCTTCAAAAGCTGATCCTTCAACAAACTTTTGATCTTTTTGGTAGTCGTTTGCTTGAGGCATTTTTTCAGGATGGCTTCAGACTGCTCAATCGTGATGTGGGCTGCCAGTTCCTTGATAGAGGGAACAAAATGGGGGCTCATGCTAAAGCGACGCAGCCCCATCCCCAGCAGCAACATGAACGCCAAAGGTTGCCCAGCCATCTCGCCGCACAACGTAACGGAGCGATTCGCTTTACTGCAAATACCGATCACGTTCGAAAGCACTCGCAATACGGGTGGAGCCAACGGCTGACAGAGATGACTTACTTTGGGATTGTCGCGATCAGCGGCCATCAAATATTGCACCAAGTCGTTGGAGCCGATGGAAACGAAATCGACAGCTCCGATCAACTGATCCATCATGACGGCAGCGGCTGGGACCTCAACCATCATTCCAAAGGCAACTTCACCATACGGCTTTTTCTGCTGTCGTAACGCTTGCTTGTTGCGGTTGACCAATGCGTGCAAGCGGCGCAATTCTTCTAAGTTAGTCACCATTGGAAACAACAATTGCACTCGAGCCTTGGGCATCGCTCGACTTGGAGCGGCAGCTCGCAAGATCGCGCGAATCTGCGTGCTAAAGAACTCCGGATGCTCGAAAGACAATCGAATACTACGCCAACCCATAAATGGATTCGCTTCACGATGATTGCGTCCCAGGAATGGAACCGTTTTGTCACCGCCGATATCAAGCGTGCGAATGGTAAGTTGATGATTCGGAGCCGCCTTCAAAACGGCGCGATAGTTTTCAACTTGCTCTTCCTCATCCGGAACACTCGGATGCGTTAAGTACAAATATTCGGTTCGATATAGTCCCACACCACATGCTCCCATCGCAGTGGCATTGCGACAGTCGCCTACACCATTGATGTTAGCGAGTATCTCTAATTCGATACCATCAGCGGTGCGACAAGGGAGATCGCGATTATGCGCCAACTGATCGCGTAGGTCGACAAACTCACGTTCTAACTTGCGATATGCAGCTTCCGTTTCCGAATCAGGATTAATGATCACATGACCTTCGCGACCATCAACGACGATCGTGTCGCCCGTTTTTGTCTGACGCAAAATTCCAGAAACACCTGACACTGCAGGAATACCACGACTGCGAGCAATAATGGCTGCATGACTCGTTTGGCTGCCGGCTTGCGTCACGATGCCATTTACAGAACGTGTTCCTAGCATCACCACTTGGCTCGGCAATAATTCGTCCGCCACTACAATGATGGGACCATCCAGAGCGCCGGAGTCTTGCTGCAATGCTTCACTCAGATAACTCGACAATCGCATGATGACATCCCGCAGGTCATCAATGCGTTCTTGAAGGTATTCATCGCCGGTACCAGACAACACGCGTTTGTAGAAATCAAGCAATCGAGAGAGTGCTTCTTGGGCAGAGATCCCTTCGTGCTGAATCCAATGCCGAACCTTCCCAACTAAAGCAGCATCCTGCAAGATTGTCTCATGCACAGCGAATATAGCTGCCGCATCTTTGCCAACTTGCTTCTGCACCTTTTGCTGCAACAGACGTACGTCATCGATGGACCGTCGTCGCGCGTTTTCAAACCGAGCCAATTCGTGAACAATTGCTGGGCCGACGAGCTTTTCGGCGTTGGGTTTGACGAAAACCTCATGAATACAATAAGCCGTTCCAACTGTTACCCCGGGCGAAACGGCAATCCCTCGTCTCACGGCGAACTCCTATCATCACCCCAAAACGCACACCAAAAAGTAGCCCCAAATAGCCGCCGACCACCCACTTACACTCGGCAGTCGACTTTTTCGTCCGACTTTCAGACACTTTCGAACCAGTTTCGGTTGAGGAAAAACAATAGTTCCGAGTATTCTAGGCGTCGGCACATCTTATGTTGATGCTCGCCGTGTCATTCACATTCCTCGTAACTTCGTGAATCGAAAATGCGATTTTGTTTGCTCGACCGAATCACTGACATCCAACTGGGAAAGAGTATAACCGCTACGAAGCTGCTTCGTGCGGAGGAAGACTACCTTCGTGACCATTTTCCCCTCTTTCCAGTGATGCCTGGAGTGTTGATGGTGGAGGCTCTCTTTCAAGCCGCCAGCCACTTAATTCGAGCGTCGGAAGATTTTGGTCCGACCACCATAGACTTGGTCGAAGTGCGTGCGGTCAAGTTTGCCGATTTTGTTCAACCAGGTGAAACACTGAAAGTTGAGGCAGAGATCACCAAACACAATTCCCCTTTGTACACCATAAAAGCCCAAGGAACGAAAGGGGATGCCGTTGCGGTTTCTGCAAAACTCGTTCTGAAGACAGGAAGGTTGTTCGAGGACGCCCCCGACTCGACGGGTCCAGTCATCCCCTCGATGTCGGAATACTGTCGTGATATGTGGCGAAAAAACTATCAAAAACTAACCAGTTCGACGTGAACGATGGAGTTGCCTCTGCAGATCAAAAGTGCACAAAAAACAACCCAACCAAAAACAACCAGATCAAATAAACAGTACATTTCTCTCAAAAATCAGAGAAAGCGGTCCCAACTTACCACTGACCCAAGCACGTGAAGTTTGTTACACTCTGGGCAATATATGGCGGAAATAATGTGAATTCGCGGCCAGAACGATACACTCCCCTCTCGCCCCACGATTTGTGGCGAAAGTATTGGGAGAGCTTGGGTTTATGCCGATCATATTCAAGTTACCTTTTTGATTTTAGTGTTCGGGGATTCTAAAAATGGCTCCATCATCCGATGAAGTGTTTTCCAAAGTTCAAAAGGCCCTTGTAGATGCGTTGGGAGTCGACGACGACGAAGTGACTCCAGAAGCTCGCATGATGGCCGATTTGGGAGCCGAATCGATCGACTTTTTGGACATCATTTTCAAGTTAGAAAAGGCATTCAGCATCAGCATTGATCGGGCTGAATTGTTCCCAGAAGACGTGCTCACCAGCGCAACGTATGTGAAGGATGGTAAGGTCACTCCGGATGGGGTAGCCGAACTGAAGAAACGCATGCCTTGGGCAGACTTGGCGAAGTTCGAAGCGAACCCAAATGTCCAGAGCTTTGGCGACCTACTCACGGTAAACGACCTTTGCCGCTACATACAGTCCAAGCTCGTTGGCTAACCGCACTCGAATTCGGCTGCATCGTTCGACAATCCGTTTTAGTGACGGTTTTTTGTGGCGCCCCTTTGGTGACGCCCGTTGGTGACGCCCTTTGGCGACATCGAACCAAAGTAGCCATTTTGCCCCGTCGGCTTGCCATAATCGCAAAGGTGCATCTCGTCATCGCCTTCACGATCGCAGCATGTAAAAACGGGTATGACGGCCATGTTGCCGGTTGCCCGTTTTGGCTTTTATTTATGTAGCTCCTAAGTGGCGGAAGCAAGTTCATGAGGTGGTTCTGGATCGACCGATTCACTGCGTTTGAAAGCGGAAAGTTTGCTTCGGCGATCAAAAATATTTCCCTATCTGACGAAGCCTTGGATGATTACATGCCAGGCCGTCCCAACCATCCATATGCTCTCATCATTGAGGGCATGGCACAAACCGCTGGACTTTTGGTGGCTGAGGTAAATCATTTCACCGACCGTGTGGTGCTTGCCAAAGTCGGAAAAGCGATCTTCCACCGCCCAGTCCTCAATGGTGATCAACTCAAGTTTTACGCGACCATCGAAAGTCGTCGTGATGACGGAGCTGTGATCACGGGTACGACTCACATCGGTGATCAACTGCAGGGTGAAATCGAGCTTACTTTCGCATTTCTGGGTGAGCAATTTGGCAATCGGCCACTTTTTCCCAATAATGATCTTTTGGGAATGCTGCTTACTCTGGGAATGTACGACGTAGGTCGCGATCCCAATGGACAACCGCTTAAGATTCCAGAACGGCTCTTACAGCCAGACAATTTGACCAAAACAAAGTGAGCCAATCGCTCGGAGCTTTAAACATGCGTCGACGTGTTGTCGTTACAGGCATCGGAATGGTTAACCCCTTGGGCAACCACGTAGATGTTGTTTGGCAGGCCTTGCGAGAATCGCGCAGTGGCGTCGGATACATTTCAATCTTTGACGCTTCATCATTCCCAACTCGCATCGCAGCTGAGATCAAGAATTTTGATCCATCGAGCGCACTGAACGGAACTCCCGGATGGGAAAAATGGGGACGCCATTCGAAGTTCGCTGCCTTCGCTGCCAAACAAGCGATTGAAAACTCTGGCATTCTGCAATCCAAGATTGCCCCACACCGCCTTGGCGTATATCTAGGCAGCGGGGAAGGTAACCAAGACTTCATTCACTTCACTGCTATGATGGCGGAAGGCTTAAAGGGTACGGAATTCGATATGTCGGCCTTCATGAAAAAAGGCCTCGAAATTCTCGACCCATTGATGGAACTGGAACAAGAACCCAACATGCCAGCCGCCCACGTAGCTGGCTTGTTCAATGCACAAGGCCCCAACGCTAACTGCCTCACGGCCTGTGCCGCAAGCAGTCAAGCAGTTGGTGAAGCCACCGAGCTGATTCGACAAGGTGCCGCAGATGCAATGATCGCCGGCGGGACCCATAGCATGATTCACCCCTTCGGTGTCACGGGCTTTTCATTGTTGACCACGCTGTCGACTCGCAATGATGAACCAACCCGCGCATCACGTCCATTTGATCGCTTAAGAGATGGTTTTGTTTTGGGCGAAGGTTCCGCGATGGTCATTCTTGAAGAGTATGAACATGCGAAACGCCGTGGTGCCCCGATTTATGGTGAAGTACTCGGATATGGCAGTACGGCTGATGCGTATCGAATCACCGACATTCATCCGGAAGGTCGCGGAGCGATTGGCTGTATGCGACGCGCTATCGCTGATGCCGGACTGAACCCAACCGATATCGGATACGTAAATGCACACGGTACAAGCACCAGCGTCAACGATCGCGTTGAAACGGTCGCCTGCAAAGCTGTCTTCGGTGAAAATGCCAAAGACGTTCCCGTCTCAAGCACCAAGAGCATGATGGGGCACCTGATTGCAGCAGCTGGCGTTACCGAAATGATTGTCTGCTTAATGACACTTCGCGATCAAGTGCTGCCGCCAACCATCAACTTGGAAAATCCTGATCCAGAATGCGATTTGGACTACATTCCGAATGTTGCTCGGCCTGCCAAAGTTCGCTATGCACTCAACAATAGCTTCGGGTTTGGCGGCCAAAATGTTAGCTTGGTTTTGGGCCCAACACCTTAACCCTCGCAAGACTTCACCAGAGGAAACGAAACAATGGACGGTATCACCGATATCAAATTGCAACGCTTCCTCGACGAGGCTCTACCTGCGGAAGAAATGAGCCAATTGGAGCAGCTGTTACGCAGTGACCGATCATTGCAGCTACGAGTCCGCGAGATCATTGGTCAACGTGAAGCGGGCCTTCACTCGCTTGGTGAAATCTGGCGACGCAATCGACATAGCTGCCCCACCCGCGAACAATTGGGGGGCTTTCTCTTGCGAGCTTTACCGGAAAGCCAAGTTCAGTACATTCAATTTCACATCGACACCATCGGTTGTCGCGTTTGCAAAGCCAATCTTGAGGATCTGAAGCGTCAGCGCACTGAAGATCGGCAAGCCCGCACCAAACGTCAATCGCGTTACTTCCAAAGTAGCGTTGGCTATATCAACGAGTAAGTGCTTAGCACAACCCCAACACGCTTCGTTACTCGCGTGGAGTGAACTTAAAGTTTCGGCTCTTCGCAAAGAAGGTCAATGGATTGTCATAAACAATCTTTCGAATGGTCGCCTCGGAGTGACCTCGTTTTCGCATCACCATGATTAGGTCTGGAACTGCGGTGGGTTTGCTTGGCCCCCAATCGCCAGCAGAATTGGCCATCAACCGCTCGGTCCCATACTTTTCAATCATATCAGCGGCCCGTTCCGGCGTGCATTTGCTAACGGGGTACATGGTCATGCCAGCCCAAAAACCTGCTTCTAAAACCAAGCCGATCGTATGCTCTTCAACATGATCAACTAAGACCATATCGCGTTTCACTCGCGAATCACTGCACAGCACATCTAGAATCATCCGCGTTCCCTGGTACTTATCTTCGAGGTGCGGCGTATGAATCAAAATCGGCAAATCATACTGAACTGCTAAGTCCACATGCTCTTTGAAGATCGTCACTTCGTTGCGAGTGTTCTTGTTCAATCCGATTTCGCCGATGCCGATGACATTCGGCTTATCAATGAACTCAGGAATCATCGCAATGACCTCGCGCGACAACTCGACGTTCTCGGCTTCTTTGGCGTTAATACAAAGCCACGTGAAATGCTGGATGCCAAATTGTTTGGCTCGCTTCGGCTCAAAGTCGGTCAACTGACGAAAATAATCGCGAAAACTCTCCACACTACCTCGGTCAAAGCCAGCCCAAAAAGCCGGCTCACTCATCCCGACACATCCCATGCGAGCCAAGGTTTCATAGTCATCGGTCGTTCGCGATACCATATGAATGTGGGGATCAAAGTACTGCACTGTTGAGTCTCTTCCGTTGTAGGCGGTCGTGATAGTGGGGGAGGGGAGTAGCTCAGGGTGTCGAGCTGGTCGAAATTTGGGCGTTAGGTTTTAGACACCAAACTCGTCACGCCAAGTCGCTTGGTAGGGGCGACTAAAGAGTAATTGTACCCTTTCGGCCCTCCCATCTTCTTTCTGTTGTAGCAGTTCCATGCCCTGGCGTAAGAGTCCATAACGAGGATCCTCGGCTGCTTCACCATTCGCCCGATCCAAGCGATCCAAGATGGCTGCCAACTCTAGGATCTTGGCGCGCGCCACCAAATACTCTTGATCTAGAACGTCTCGAACGTTGCGAGCCATAGCCCTGCCTCTTCTCTCGAAAATACCTAACGGTTGTATCGGTTGTTCCGGTTACACAAGCCCTCCTGACATTGTACCAACATTTTACCTTTCTTTTTTGATAGGAGGCAATAAGCGCTACCGATTGAAAAGCATGGTATGGTTAGGAAAAGTAGACAAACTGCGTCAACGTTTACGGACAATTATGAACGCTCCCCAAAGTTACGGCATACAGGCGACCTTAAAGCTGCTCGAGGAAACTCGAAACGATGCAGCTATTGCCGTACTTGCCCATGGTTTGGCGGTGAGCGATCCCAAGATTCGTGAGGCGTCCGTACGGGCACTGCTCGCCCGCCGCACCGATTCGGCGATCAAGGCGATTGTCCAACATTGGCACACCCTCGATGCGGGCGACAAGAAACTGCTCGATAATCATTGGCAATTGTTCGTCCCGAACACTTTAGCGATGCTGAAAAGCCAAGATACTCGCGAGAACCGTAACGCGATCCAAACCGTCGCGGACCTCAACCTCGTCGAAGGCTTCTATGAGCTGATTCAGATTTCGATCAACGATACACACTTGCTATGCACGGAAGCTCGCCAAGCCCTCACGCAACTAGCTTCGCGTTGGGGCGAAAGAGCTCGCAGCGGACGAGATGTCCCCAGCGTTCGTATCCCGATGCTTCAAAGCTTGTTTTCCTCCATCTACGAGTATCAGCAACATCGCTGCGTCGAGGTGATCGACGCTTGGTTGCGAATGTCCGCATGGGAAGACGCCACCTTGCGTACCGTTCTCTTGGATCCAGGCCATCCATGCTACACGCAGATCATGCGCCGCTTGCGATTCAGCCAAGAACCTCAGATTATTGAGCTTCTAGCTGGCTTTTTGACTCGACGCAGTACACCTCAAGTCATTCTGGAAGTTCTGGCGCAACGCCAAGAATCTTTCTTGGCGTTTCACCTTATCGAAAAATACCAAAATCAGTTCGACGAGGTATCACGTTATCATTTTGAACGGATGCCTCGCTGCGAGTGCCTTTTCATCTTTAACACCGATGAATTAGCACACATGAGTTTCTCACAGCAGCAGACATTGGCTATGCTGCGAGCGGCCAACGCATCCAGCCCTCATACTGTGCTTCAAGCCGCCATCGATATCGAACGATCGGATCCGGTGGAGGGCCCTAAATCGGCTGCCCGCCTGTTGCGTTTATTGCACGGCATATCGTTGGAAGTGCTATGTAGCGCATTCGGCAATCAACCGAGTGAACCAGAACGCGACCTACGAGGACTCATCGAGTCGGTGCTCCATTGGCGCGATCACAACAATCGACATCTCGCCGAAAGCACGTCGAAGATCTTCGAAGAAATTAGCCTGAATCGCCTGTTGGCTCAAATTCCCATTGGCCCTGCTTCACTTTGCGAAGGGATTGCCAACCTTCTCAAAGTCATCGGCTTCAATTACGAAAACGAGCTCACGCTCGAAATAGGAAACCCATCGCCACGCCGTCGATCCTTGGCGATCCGGGCAATTGCCTACCTTGGCTTGGTTCCCACGTATCGCACAACGTTAGGATCTTTGATTTCCGATTCTCGCGAAGAAGTTCGTATCGCCGCTATCGAATCTCTCGCAACTGACCCGAGTATTGAAGCAACCCGTCTATTGCTGCTTGCTCAGAATTTTCCTTCCTCGATCACGAATGAAGCTGCCCTACTAGCTTTACGCGATCGCACAATACCAGAAGCCGAACTTGTTCGCGACTCCAATCACCTGCCTCCATTATCCGAATCGTTATTGATTGTTGCTAACTCCGCCGAGCCACTGGCGATGTAACAATCCTTCACGATAGTACGTAATGACCTATGAACTACTATCAACCATTAATACCCTTGATTGCTGCGAGCGACGATTTCTTTGAGCGCATCGGTCAAGCTATGCGCAACGCAGGCAATCGAGTCGAATTGTCTTCCTTGTCAATATTCATGTTGATCCCTGTAATTCTTGCAGGGATCTATGCCGCGCGCTACATTTACAAATCACTGTTTAAACACAACTACGAAGCTCCTTCGATTTTGTTTATGCAGCTGTGTACCGCCCATGGACTGACACGAAAAGAACGAAGATCATTGCGCCGCGCCGCCGCTCGCTGGCAGGTTTCCGATCCAAGTCTGCTGTTTATTGATCCGCAACTTTGGAAGTTTGACGACCAAATCCGTCAAGTTGCCCCCAGCAGTCTAAAACGAAAAGACTACGAAATGTTCAATCTTCTCAGCTTGCACAGCCGAGTGCTGCGAACCGAAGAAGTCGAAAAAGTCTAGTCCTTTTGCCGCGTGGTTTGCCCTCACATCTTAACTAACCGGAACGACCGGCTCTCAACTCGCGATTCCATCTCTTTCCCGCGAGCTTTCCCTATATTTCTCAAAGGGTATGTCGATATTCGATAGGCTGCAAGCTTGCCGATCAAAGCCTCGCTCCTAGGGTATCCTCATGTTCGCGATTCCGTTTTTCCAGACAGTTCTCAGTCTACTCTTCATCGGAATCTGGTTCTTGGTCGGGCAAATCATTGCCACGGATCGATAAAGCGATAGCCAAAACAGAACCTAAGTTGGGAACGCGGTTAGCATTTCCTCTCCGCAGCTAATCTCGCATTTGATGTGGTCAGCAGAGCTAGGCAAGTGACCTGTGTAAGTACTCACACATGTGATCTTTGGCCCATGCAATCCTTGGCCCATGCGAGCCCTAGCCCGTATGAACTCGAATAATAGAGCGGGGCAGGAGACTCTTGGTTGACGTGTTACGTCTGAACTAGAGATTCAGGGAGAGAACCGCAGAAGATACGTTTTCCCACATCGAATCTGCGCTTTCATACAGCGGTGATACGTCTTCCACTTCTTCCACATTTGGAATGCGGGAATCAACCCACTTAAGGAATGCGGCCACAATATCAGGATCCCATTGTGTACCAGCACCTTCAGCGATGATCTTTCGAGCTTTCGCCAATGGCATGTGATGACGATACGGTCTCGATGATGTCATCGCATCGAAGCTATCTGCGACGGCCAAAATACGAGCCATCAACGGAATATCTGTACCAGCCAGTTTATCCGGATAACCCCTTCCATCCCAACGTTCGTGGTGATGCAAGATTCCAGGCAGCGTAAAATCGAGTTTCGCCAACTGCTCAATGATGCGGAAACCAATAACCGGATGCAGTTTGATGACTTCAAACTCTTCATCGGTGAGCGGTCCCGCCTTCAACAGCACGCTGTCGGGCACGCCAATCTTACCAATATCGTGCAAAACGCCGGCCAGATAGATTTCTTGGCAGGTGGATTGCGGCAATTGTAACTGGCGGGCCAATTCAAAGGCCAACTTGGCAACACGTTCGCTATGCCCCTGAGTATAACTATCTCGAGCATCAATCGCCCGTGTCATCGAGCGCAACGTTCCCAAAACCAGTTGCTGGGTTTCGGCGAATAAACGAATGTTATGAGCTTGCGTACTTAACAGTGCGCCAGCTTCTTCCATTAAGCCTACTTCGAACGAACCGAACTCTGGGTCATACATAAACCCTAGTCCATTGCTCGTTGGCGGAGGAAGGCGGTCCATAGCGACCAAGTAGGCGAAAGGATTGCCAACCTGCCCGATAGGCACGATAACGTAAGAGGAAATCAAGCCGTTTGGCAACTCGGTAAACCGCATATTGCCAAGTAGAGGCTCCCAATCCACTTCGTTTCGATGGATTTCTACCAGCGATTCAGCATCTTCGATCTGCCATGAACCTTCTCCGAACACCTCGGACGTCAAGTCAAACTTGTGAGAAGCTCGCTTGTCCGAAATCACCATCGCAATTTGGCGACAATTGGCGATAGAGCGGAGTGGTTGTAAGATCTCTGCCGCTAATTGTTGCGGCGAGTTATTGGAGCGACACAGCCCCAAGTGTTTTGTGAGTTCTCGCAGCCAACATTGTTCTTCAAACGTTCGAGCAATTTGCATTGCCGAAGCATCTAACTGAATTTGCTGTTGCTCGATCGTGTACATCTGATCGAGAACAACGTTGGTGGCGTTTAGTATCTGTTGTAACGATTCTAACGTGCCGGAAGCTTGTACCCCTGCGAGATACCAGCCTTGTGAATCCGATGTTTTCAACGGGAGGATAAAGCCAAAATCTCCAGCAACTTCGAAGGCAACAGGATCTCCCATTAAGCCCACTTTTCTCGCTGCGGATTCGAACTCGCTCCAATGTTCTGCCAAACATCCACGTAAAGCATGGCTAGGCCAGGGCTTGATCATTACACCACTATCAAGAATCAAACTGCAGGAAACCTTTAGGATTTCCTCAGCTTTCTTCTTTTGGGCTACTATGCCTTCTGCCGCCATGTTCGTTTTTAACCAACCAGTTACCAACGGATACCTGCACTACGTTGCGCAGGGACACTCTGTCGAAAACTAGGTTGTTAGAATGGGTGCGCCAAATGATTTTGCTTAAAATCTTCTGAAAATCCATTCCTGCTTCAACGTGCTCCGCTCCTCATCCCTCTCCAAATCATGCGCTATATATGGCGTTCAATTTTCAATCCCCTAAATCCAAATTATTTGCGAAAAATTTCTTGCCTCACCTTACATGTATCCTATCTTTCCAGCGATGGGAGAGTGTGTGCCCATCAGAAAGTAGTAGTGTGGCCTACTTGGTAAAGCGTGTGTTGCTTGCCAGGCCCTCAGTCACTTTCGCATTCCGTCAACACTATGAAGAGGTTGGACATTCGATATGTCGGCGAAAAACAAGGCGAAGGGATTCACACTCGTAGAACTCGTTGTGGTTGTGGTTATCATCGGTATCTTGGCAGCTGTTGCAGCTCCACGATTCTTGAATAAAACTGATGCGGCTAAAGCACAGGTAACTTTGCAAAAGGCTAGTGCCATGCGAAGCGCTATTGAAATTCTTCGTGCGGATACGGGCAGCTACCCTACGTCAGATACAGCTCTCGATACGGCCTTGGAAGCTTATATTCGAGGTGGTGTTCCAAGTGTTGACTTTAAAACACTCTCCGGAGCCAAAGTGCATGTTATCACCGGAACAGATCCAACCTCAATCCCGACCGGCGTCGCAAGCGGTTCTGTATGGATCTACAATTCGAGCACTGGCTCGGTATGGGTCAATGATACCGACCTATTCGATGGTAAGTACGACGGTTAATTCTCGTTACTTATCGTCTTGGTTCCATGTACCAGACTTTCCGAGAGGGGTCGCAATTGCTGCCCCTCTTTTTTTGGAGATGTACTTCCATGAATAAACTCCAGATTCTTTTAGCTGAAGATAATCCAGCTCTTCAAAACGTGATTCGTTTTAATCTGCTTTCTGTTGGTATGGAAGTGCAGACGGCAAGTCGCGGTGACGATGCGTTGAAGTTATTCAACAATTTCAATTTCGACTGTTTGATCTGTGATCATCAAATGCCCGGTATGGCAGGTATCGATCTGATTCGAACCATTCGCCAAGGGAATCACAATCCAAATATTCCGGCCATATTGTGCACCAGTCGTGTTCTCGATCTCGATCACGACTATTTGAAGAATGAACTACGGGTTGCGGCCGCTTTAGGCAAACCATTCTCCGTTCGTCAAATTGTGTCAACTGTGCTTCAGGCTACCCGCCCATCCCCAGAGCCCGTTCCGGTCTGAACCAACTAACCCTGCCTACCTGCCCACCTCCCACCCATGCCCTCCAATACTCCGACATCCTCGTTATCCCAAATGTTTCTCATTTGGCAAGTCTTTCCTGCATTTGCAGTTGGATTGCTTGCTGGTGTATTGCTTTGGCTTTCCCCGGTTACTTCGCCCTTGCAGCTGGGAGTCCTTTTTGGAATTCTCGGTCTTGCCATCGTTAGCGTTGTTACGTTTTTGCTGCGTCACCACCGAGTTATGTCACTCGGCATCGTTGAAAAACAGCTTTCGCAACTGGCCGAAACTTCCTCAGCCCTCTCCGATTCGAAAGCGATTGTAACTCTACTGGGAACGAGCTCGGTCGCCGCTGGTTGGAATCTACTAGCAGAACGCCTCCGTGAACGACGTTGGAACGAGTCGATTGAACAATCGCTCGCCGCGAATGCCGAAGGCAACAGTCATGATATCGTTTATCGAATGGCTCGCTGCCACATTGATGGTTTAGCGATCACGGACCGGCAGGGAATTATTCGCTTCAGCAATCCCGCTTGGGCGATGATGGTAGACATCGACGAAAAAGTGAACACTTCGGGACAATCCATTTTTGAACATCTCAAACTGGATGCGAAAGCGGGTGGTCAGGACATTCGCAATCGCCTCCAAAACACCAGCTCGCCTTCGACACACGTGGTACAGTTAGGCCGCTCGCTCTCGGACGGCGTTTGGCGACTCGCAAGAATCCCACTCGATGGACGCGCCCATGATCCAGAAGCTTTTGTGTGGATTCTTCGTGATCACACGCAACAAGCGCTTGCAGAAGAAGCTCGCGATCGATTTGTGGGAGCTGCTACCCATGAACTGCGCACTCCATTGGCAAATATTTTGGCCTATTCTGAAACCCTCAGCAATGCGGAAATGGATGCCGACTCACAGCGCGAGTTTTTCAATACCATATCCTCTGAAGCCCTAAGACTAAATCGACTGCTCGACCAGTTGCTTAACTTGCAACAGATGGAAGCTGGGTCACTAACACTCGATCGCGCACCTTGCGATGTCTTGCGATTAATTGAAGAAGCTTGCGATCACATGCAACCATTGGCGGAAAAACGTGGACTTAAATTAGATCGCCGAACTCCACCAAACTTGCCAGCGATGCGAGTTGATAAAGAGAAAATCATTTCGTTGCTCATCAACCTTATGGGTAACGCGGTCAAGTACACGTTGCCTGGTGGTGAAGTAAAACTTTCGGTCGAGTTACAAGCAGACTTTGTTCGAATTCATATCGAAGATACAGGTATCGGTATCCCCGAAGATGCGTTGGATAAGATCTTCGAACGCTTCTACCGCTGCCAAGACCCTCGCACATCAGACCAAGTAGGTAATGGCCTAGGATTAGCCCTAGCTAAAGAAGTAGCTCTTCTACACGGTGGTGACCTCACTGTTCAGAGCGAAATAAACAAGGGTTCCCGCTTTACCTTACATCTCCCCACCGGAACAGCATAGAGCTGAGAGCCGACAATGACAACGACATTCGGTGCTATCGATGTAATCAAAGCTCCTGCCACTCTCAGCGGAAGCGATTGCGAACAATGCGCTTCAGATATACGCAACAGTGTCAATCGCCACCGCGTCCGTATTGTGCTCGATATTAGCAATACCGCGTTAATCGACTCCCAAGGCTTGGAGATGCTATTGGACTGCAACGAAACATGCTTAAAACGCGGGGGAGAATTAGTCATCGCTGGCCCCACTCCGCTGTGCGCTGAGATCTTAGACATCACTGGCATCGAGCAAGAGTTGAACTGTCATAAAGACCTCCGTTCTGCATTGGGGAGCTTTGCGAAATGAGCCTCCTAGCTGAACCCAAGAATCGCTCACGCCTAAATCAAAACCATAGGCAACCCTTAGGTGAACGACTCATTCAAGAGGGTATCATCAGTGCCAGCATGCTGGAACAAGCCCTTCGGGAACAATCCACCACGGGTCGTCGACTGGGTGAAACTCTCATTGCTCTGGGCTTAGCCAACGAAAGCGATTTGCTTCCCTTCATGGCTGAGGGACTTGGCTTCAAAGCAACACGCTTACGCGAAGGTCTCATCGATCCCAGCGTGGTTCATTTGATACCCCAAGCGTTAGCTAAACATTATAAGTGTTTGGCCCTCTTCAAGGTACGCAACGAACTTACGGTTGCCATGGTCGAACCTCAAAATCTTGAGGCTATCGACCACTTGAGACGCATCACCAAGCTGTCTATTCGGCCCATACTCGTTCTCCCCACGGCATTGGAACGCTTAGTCGACCGCTCGTACGAAGCGGACTTCTCGGTCGATACCGTCACCGCGGATTTCGACGATCGAGAAATTCAGGTCGGCGACGAAGAAAACACCATCAACATCGACCATGTCGAAATCATGGCCGAAGGGAGTCCGGTCGTTAACTTGGTGAATTTCCTTCTGCTACAAGGAGTTCGGCAAGGTGCGAGCGACATCCACATTGAACCAGGCTTAAAGAACTGCTTAGTCCGTTTCCGTGTCGACGGACAGTTGCGCGAAGTTCTCAAACCCCGCGCCGATATTCATGCCGCTGCCGTGTCGCGTATCAAAGTGATGTCGAAAATGGACATCGCCGAACAACGCAAGCCGCAAGACGGTCGATTTCACGCGCGCATCGATAACCGAACCGTCGACTTCCGTGTCTCGACTTTGCCAACCGTTCAAGGCGAAAAAGTGGTGATGCGTATTCTCGATCGCGCAAGCATCAGCTTTGACTTGGATCGCCTTGGCGTTCCCGAAGATCAATTGGGCCGCCTCAAGACAATCCTGCGTCGCCCACACGGCTTAGTGCTAGTCACCGGTCCGACCGGTAGCGGTAAGACGACCACACTCTACTCTTCAGTAGAAATGGTCAAAAACGTTTCTCGAAACATTATTACCGTAGAAGATCCTGTCGAATACCAACTGGAACTGATCAATCAAGTTCAAGTTCAAAGTTCACGCAACATGACATTTGCGAGCGCTTTGCGAAGTATTCTCCGTCAGGACCCTGACGTTATTCTCGTGGGCGAAATCCGCGATGTGGAAACCGCTGAAACGGCCATTCAAGCAGCTCTCACGGGCCATTTGGTGTTGAGCACCCTGCATACCAATGACACCGCTTCAACGATCACGCGTTTAGTGGATATGGGAATCGCTCCCTTCAAGATTTCTGCCGCTTTGGCCGGTATCGTTGCCCAACGACTCGTGCGACGCGTTTGTAGCAATTGCAAAACAACCCATTTTCCATCCGCCGAAATGTTGAAAATGGTTGGTTATCATGATCGAACGCGTCAACAGTTTTCGCGCGGACAAGGCTGCCCTCAATGCCATGACACAGGCTTCCGCGGTCGACGTGGTATCTACGAGATTCTCGAAGTTAACCACAAAGTTCGTCAGCTCATTCAGGAAAGCGCTCCTCTAGATCAAATCCGCGAGGAACTTGCGGCACAAGGCGGTGGTAGCTTGCTGAGTCAAGCACTACGACTCGCAGACGATGGCATCACCGCGTTGGATGAAGTCATTCGTGTTGCTCATTTTGAGTAAAGTCCCATTATTGTCCAACAGGAATTCAGGATCATCCGATCATGCCATCCTTTGAAACACCAACGCGGACTTCGCTCAATGCTTCGAATCCCCGAAGCATTCCTAATGAAAAGAATCTACCCTGGGATCAATGGAACCCTTTGCAAGCGTTTTCTACTCCGTCTGTCGATTCATCTGTTTCTGTGCTGAATGTTGGCAGTGGACAGTCCACTCCCGCAAAACTGCGGCGTTCACTATTTGGGAACAAGAAGCAACAGATCCTTAACATTACCAAGCAACTTGCGCTTCTTGTTGAGACAGGTGTCGATATTGCAGAAGCTATCGGTGTCGTGTGTGAACAAACACCCTCAGGTGCGGTGCGAGAAGCGTGGACCAGTATTGGTGAAGATATTAATGCGGGCCGGGCATTGTCCTATGCTCTGACTCAACAGAAGCAGGTACTGGGTGCAGAGTACGTGGTTAGTATCACAGCCGGCGAAGCTTCCGGGAAACTAGCGGAAGTTCTAAAGAGCACCGCAGCAAAATTAGAACGCGATCTCGATTTGCAATGGTCAACTCGATCTGCTTTGGCTTACCCATGCATTTTGTGCGTCGTCGCTTTCGGAGTGGTAAACAGTTTAGTTTGGTTCGTGCTTCCTCAATTCGAAAAAGTGTTTGAGAACATGAACTATACGCCCCCATGGATCACACAGTTTCTTTTGTCCGGCGCCCATACCATTCGCGCTTACTATTGGATCTTGGTTCTCGGATTCCTAACTCTCGTTGGTTCCATAATATTTACTTGGCGACATCCAAAATTCGCCGTGTATCGCGATAAGTTCCTGTGTCGCTTACCCGTGATTGGCAAAGCCTATCGGTACATGGCCACCAGCGGCTTCTTTTTGCTTTGCGGGAACATGCTGAGACATGGCGTACCTTTATTGGATACGCTGCAGTTGTGCGCGCGGGCCTCGATGAGCCCTACCTTGCGATCCGTACTTGAAGAAACGGAACGCGACGTATTGGTAGGTCGCAACCTTAGTCATACTTTGGCGAAATCTCAATTCCTCCCCCCCGGCGCTGCGTCCATGATCACGATGGCCGAAAAATCGGGCAATCTAGATCGCGTTATGATTACAACGGGCGAGTACTTTGAAAAAGAAGGCGTACAGAGTCTTCAACAAGCCCTAAAGCTGCTGGAGCCGATCCTAATCGTCTTTATGGGCGGTCTAGTCGCACTGGTTATCGCGTCTGTAATGCTCCCAATGATGGATGCGAACTCGGCGGTTCGCTAAGCTCGTGACCATCCCCTTAATTTTGACCTATGCTTTCGCGAACCTGAAATCTACCGGTGCATTCCCTATGCACGTTGGAATTGTTCTGAGAAAGTGGTCCTATGCTAGAGTTCTTCAACCCTACTTTTTTGCGAAAGAGCTTTCAGGCTTCGTCGACCGGCTGGTTGGGCATTGATTTCGGCAGCACCGCCATCAAGGTCGTCCAACTTCGAAAACGGCGACAACAATTTGAGTGTTTGCAGGACACCTGGATCGAGACGCCAGCACTCGACGAAAACTGTGTCTTCCCCCTCAAAGCCGTTGACGACACCTTGCCTCCCGCTGGCATCGTTACGTCCAATCGTTGGATTGAAGTCGAGTTCGAGCCCAAAACATCTCCCATCGCACAAGCTGGGCTTTCGGAAAATTTGCAACGGCACTGGCCTACGGGTGTTGCCTATCTGGTACCTGATACCGAATTTCAACAAGCCATCCAACCCAAGCGTTTGCAGATCGCTCCTGGTTTGACGCATTGGCTCGGTACGCAGCTATTACAAGTCGGTTTGGAACCGCGAATCATTGACACACCACCCTGGACACTTTCGCGCGCCCTAACGCTTCACCATGGGAAAAAAGGCCCCTCCGTCAGCGCAATTCTCGATTGGTCCGCCACCACTCCTATGCTGGTGGTGGCGCGAAACGGTCTGCCACAATTTAGTCGCATCCTCGACTGCGGTGGACTGCTTGAGATTACAGAACGAATCACGGAAAGACTCAAACTTACTTTCCCTGAGACATTGCATTACCTCAAACGCATTGAGAAACCTAGCCAGCCCTCCACTGCCAGCAAACGGCAAAACGACTGGACAACCTCGTTAGCCGCACCTTTGATCAGGGTGCTGGCGGAGGAAATAACGCGCAGCTTGCACTTCCTCAAATGGCAATGCCCTGGCCTGTTACCAGCGAATTTGGTTCTCTGTGGAGGCGGGGCGACCCTACCTTGTTTTGTGGATCAACTTCAAAGCCATTTGGAAATTGAATTGATTCCCTGGACGCTGCAAACCACTGATGGTTATGCACTTGGCCCTGCTTCTGCTCAAGCAGCAGCCCTCAGCGCAACGGAGTGGATATCATGAAGCCCTACGTCAACTTAGTGCCCGCTGAAGTGAAGCGACAGTGCGCCAGTATCAAGATGCTGCGCCGCTGGTACCTGATTACGATTGCCATCCTGGTCATGGGAGTGATTTTGGTATGCCCCTATCAAGCCAAAATCCACGTGATGAGCCAGCAGATTTTTGAAATTGTTCCTGCCGCCCATCGATCGCAACGAGTGGAACGACAGGTTGCTGAGTTGACGGAACTGATCAATCGAATGAACGCTGCGCGTAACCAACACCTCGCTATGACCGGGCAATTCCCTCCCCTCGCAGCCATCTCGGTGGTGAGCGAATTCTGTTCGCGTCATCCTGATACGATCCAAATTACTTCGATCGATTACACGAACAATCGCTTTCCCAAACGCGAGGACTTACCCGCCGATATTCTTGCAGCTGGCGAGGAAGTTAAGCCTCAAAACGCCAATGTTACAACTGCAAGTCCAACCGAGAACCACGGTCTCCTGATCATTCGCGCCAAACTCACCGACCCAGTTCTCGCTTCAACATTACTGGGAACACTCAAGTCGAGTAAGCTCTTCAAAGAAGTAAAATTGCTCAATCATAATGTTGATCGCGAAGACGAAAGTTACATCAGCACTATCGAACTCAACTGCTCGTTTTGATTCAACCAATAGATCATGCTAAACATCCCTTCCTACTTGCGAATTCAAATCGGTGGCATCATGGCACTGCTGATCGTTGCGTACGGTTTAGCAGACTATCTACTGTTACCTTCCTACAATAATCTTCAAGAGACGGAAACAGAAATAGGTAGGTTGAGAACTTGCGCGGAAAACCTGGGCGGGAATTTGATTGAGCTCAAAAACTGCGAGAAGAAGTTTCACGAACATCGTGCTCATCTCGACGATTGTTATGACTCCATGGAATCCGAGTCTCTAGATCCATTAGAATGGTTACAAAACGTTTCTAATCGTTCTGGTGTGAAAATCCTCTCTTTCCAAGATCAACGCAACGGGGTCGTCAACGCGCTGCCCGCTGTCGATATCGACATGAAAGCCAAAGGAAACTATGAGCAGATCTGCCTACTCCTACATCATCTCGAACGCTCTAGTCGCCCCTGCTTCATCAGTCGTTTCCATGTACAACAATCCTCAGGAGCCGAAGACTCCCTCGACATCGAAGCAAGGTTTCTGGTTTTTCCGATCTCGAAAGGATTTCAAGAACTGCTTTCAGAATCAGCGGAATCAAAAATCGCTTCTTCCGCTAATCCAACCGAACGTGAGATTCCCACGCCATGAGTTCGCCCACCTCAACTCCGCTATGGAAACTTGCGCTCGTTCCCATTCTCTTGCTCATATTTGCAGGAGTCCTTTGGAAGAACTTCTCGGCGCCTGCTGACACCGATGTTCCTGAATTGCTTAAGCCGGTTAACTTTCAGAAAACCCAGTCCACAAGTCTGTGGAAATTAGGTAGCAAGGAGGCCGCAATTGCCTTTAACCCTTTCCAGAACTTGAAACAGCCTCAAACGATTGTTTCCGAATCCGCCGAGACTTCTACGACCTCCTCCGTTTCAGAAAGTAGTAGCTCCGACGCCACATACGACAAATCAACTTCCGATTCAGCAGATCCACTTCAGGCCCTTTCTTCGCAACCAGTCACTCTGCTCATCAAGAAAGGGAAAAAAGACGTTGCTGTCATCGGTGACCAAATCATTCATTCAGGCCAACGCCTCGAGTCAGGCCACGAGGTACGATCCATAGAAATGGACCGCATTTTGCTATCAAATCCGGATGATCCGCAGGGGGAAATGTTGATCTCCCCTCCAAAGAGCAGTGCGACTTCGCAAAATCGATAAGATTTAACGATTAGCTCAACTTTCGCGAATGTAACGAATATTCACCTCCGATACATACCGTAGTGCCTATGTACGTATCTGAGGTGGCTATGTTGTCAAACTGTCGGACAATTAACAAACTGCGTTGCAGGCAAGCACTTGCTTGCTTAACGCTAGTTGTCTGCTTTGCCAGCTTTTCTCGTGCGCAGATTTCGACCAATGCCAACGCTTCGATAGAACAACAGATGCAGGCACTGCGCGATTCGATACCACAGCAAGCCCTGCAAAATCTTCAGCAAGTCCCGACAGGGCTCCCACAATTACCGCAGACCGCCCTACAGGGAAATATTCCAGCTGACCAAATTCAGAATGGCCTTCCGAACGCCGGTCTTAATCCGCTGACTCAAGCTCCAGTCGCTCCACCGCGTCCACCAGGTGAACTCAAGGTTGAAGCGCAGAATGAACTTGTCAGCATCTTTGCTCGCGACGCAGATTTGAGAGTCTTGTTATCCACACTGGCACAAGAAAATCGAATCAACATTATTCCGTCGCAAGAAGTGACCGGTATTGTCTCGGTCACATTGCACGACAAACCTGTCCTCCAGGCTCTGGATGCGATTCTGCGCGTCCATGGCTTTACGTGGCAAGTGGTCGACAACATTATTTATGTTTCGAAACCGAATAAGTTGTTGAACCAAAGCCCGACCTTGTTGGGATTGCAACTACAAGTGTTCGAATTGAATTACATTTCTGCACTTGATGCAGAGAAAGTCATCACCGGTCTATTGAGCCCAGGGGGGCGTGTCTTCGCGCAAGCCTCAACGAATGCGAGCCCACGTCAATCGGGCGAACGATTGATTGTCGAGGACTTTCCTGATCGTGTTCAGCGCATTGGCGAATACCTCCAGTGTGTCGACGTCCCGCCGCGACAAGTGTTGATTGAAGCTCAAGTTCTGCAAGTAACGCTTACCGAAGATGAAAGACATGGCGTCAACCTGGATGCTTTGCTCCGTCTTGGAGATGGCCGGTTGGTGGTAGAATCTGCGGGAATGGCCACCGTAGCAGCTGGTGCGCCTACCTTTAAGGTCGGTGTGGAGAGTACAGACCTCAATTCGGTTATTGAGTTTCTCAAAGCGAAGAGCAACGTGCGTACTCTGGCAACACCCAAACTTTTGGTTATCACGGGTCAAGAAGGCAAGATTCAGATTGGTTCCAAACTTGGCTACACCACCTTACAACAAAACCAAACGAGCACCATTCAAAATGTTGAGTTTCTGGAACTGGGAGTCATTTTGACTGTCAATCCTATCGTAACACGCGATGGGCAAGTGCTTATGAAGGTCCATCCTCAAGTCTCTGGCGGTCGAATCAATCCAGATACCTCCCTTCCTGAAGAAGAGACGACCGAGACAGAAACAACCGTGGTTCTTCCTGACGGGAAAGGGATGATTATCGGCGGTTTGATCAAAGAGGACGATTCAAAGAAAGCGAGTTGGGTTCCTTACCTGGGAGAACTGCCGATCCTGGGAGGCCTCTTCCGTCGCGAGACAACCTCCTCATCTCGTTCAGAAGTCATCATTGCATTAACTCCGCATGTTGTTCCTTATCAAGAACCCATTTTCTCTCGTGAAACCGAGCAATATCGCAGAGTCACCGGGCTCGAACCTCACACAGGCGAACAGGTTTGGATCCAACCTCACGGCATGCCAGCCCAACAGATTCCCAATTACGGTCTGCCACAGTTGCAACAGCAAGGGTTTCCGCAGGGCATGCCTGCTGACCAACCAAGTTTCGACAATCAACAGCCTATGCATCCTGTTCAAATCGAACAAATTCCACCTCAGCAGCCCTCTTATCCTATCTATGATCCTTCGGCGAATTACGCCCCTCCTGTTAACCCAGCAGTGCCCTTCACGCCATAACCCGATTCGCTTCGCACTCCACTCGCTTAATGCGGTGACGCGTTAAGCAGCAATCTATGTTGCCTTTTGGCAACATTCTATTCCCGCGATGTTGAAATTTGGCAACATGGCAACAACTTGAGCCCCCTGTATTGCCTCTTGCTTTGGCTCATTCCAAAACGAATCTTCGCTCTGCGTCAATTCATTTCCATGACGAATTCATGGAGTTGTGCCAGCCACTATCACTTCGTGCCTAATTTTCTAGGGCATAGGTATTCATTTCGTCTCCATTTTCAGCCGTGATGGGGCTGCTTTCTTGTGGTTGCCACTAGAATCCCAGTCGAGCGGTTTTCGGCACAGACTTTGCCTTTATTAGACAAGCATGACAGTCCTCGCTTTCGCGTTGCAAACGAGGTGGATTATGACTTGCAAAATAAGGAAACCGCGTACCCTGAAAAACACTATCCTCACGTCGCGCTATTATCTTTCGCTAATGGTCGTCGTAGTATTTTTCACACTTAGCCTATCGCATACCATCGCTGCACAAGAATCAGTGCAATGGCGTCGTACTAAAGATGGTTGGATCGACATGACCCAAGAGTTGCGCCAAATGACGGAAAGTCAGTTGAAATACGAGCCTAGCCCCTGGGACTCGGTTTGGCCTACAGCTGCGACGCTTTGCCTTGTCGTGGGTGCATATGGAGTTCTCACATTCGATTTTCGATCGAGTTACCGGGAAATTCGTGCAAAAATATCGAGAAAACCCTTAGGGCGTAGAATCCGGCAATCAGAGAAAACACCCGTTAAAATGGAGCTCGAAGTGTTGGACGGCGCAGTCCCCGCCCTTATTCCGATTACTGCCGAAAATCCGCACACTCCCCACCGATAGAGTTACAACAAAGTTGTTATGTCTGTGGCGTTTAGGGTGCGTTATTTTCCCACATTGCACACCCAAATTCCATTTTGGCACAAAACAAAAGCCACCGATTTGCAGGTATTGAGCGGCAGAAATCGAATTCTCCATTTGCACCCAAAACCGCTAGGGAAAGATAGTTTCCTTAGCGGTTTCTTCATTCATGCAACTCGCCAGACTATCTTCAAGTTTTGTCGTGACGTCACCGAAACTTTTCGATAGGTTAAGTAGTTAGATATCAGGCAAGACGCCACAGCTCCCGCGATTTCATCCCGCCTACCAATTTCAGGATTCCTGGAATGTCGAAAGAGGAGTGTTTCCTATGTCAGCCGATTGGTTCTTTTTGAAGACTGGTTTTTTCAAGACCCACAAAACGATTGGGCCTTTGTCTGAACCTGATTTATTGAGCAAGATCACCAAAGGTGAGATTCGTCCAGAAACGATGCTCAGTAGTGCGACGAAAACACATGGGCAGTGGATCCCCATGAAGAAGATTCGAGCCGCAATGGAACATTGGGACAAATCCCATCCACAGAGCAGCGGCGCACTGTAAGACGGACCCATTTTCGCCATCGAGTTCTCAACGTGAAATCGGTAGCGATCCATGAATCATTGTTGACTCAAAAAAGAAAAGGCGTAGCGATTTCACATCGGCTACGCCTTCATTTTTAGGTAGGCCTGACACGGCAAGTTTACAACTGCTTGATGCGCACGTTCTTGAATTGAACCTTCATCGGAGGACCAGCATGTAACTGCAATGCCAAGATTCCTTTGGCTTGAGCTTTGCTGGAAACGTCTTCCACTGTTGACATTGGTACGCCGTTGATGATGTGCTGGAGCACGCCACCCTTAGCAATCACCACATAGTCATTCCATTGTTCAGCGTTGATCTTCTTTTGCAATTCACCTTTGTCACCGAGTGACTTAACTACTTCAATCGACTTCTCACCGGTAATCTTCACCGATTGTCCACGTTCGGCCAGGATGCCTCGACCACGCTCTTCGTAGTTAATGCCAGAGTAGGTTGGAGACGAATCGATATCCGCTTGATAACCACCGACAATAAACTTTTCGGCGTCGGCTAACTTGCTGCGATATTGGATACCCGAGTTGCCCCCAACAATCTTGTATTGCAATCGCAATTCAAAATCACCCACTTCGTTTTCCCAAACAATGAACGTGTTGTGAGGAGTTGGCTTCTCTGCGGTATTGGTCCCTGTGATTGCACCATCCTGCACGGACCAATAATCCATATTGCCCTTCCACCCGGTCAGGTCTTTGCCATTAAAAATTGAAGTGAAGCCCTCTTCTTTCGGCTCTTCAGCACGAGAGACGGTGGATGAGGTCAAAACAAGTGCACAGCACATCGAAAACGAAAACATCAAAAACGAACGCAGCGGATTGAGTTGCAACATCGAGTAGACTCCAGGTGTGAAAAAGGCGGGAGAATGAGATTCCTACTCAAATGCTACTCGCCCTCGTGCAATCAATCCAGTAGCGAATCCGGCCAGACCATCCCCAAAATGAGTACTTCCTCACCTTTTGCTCTCCCCTGTCCGAAACGGAGCGTTCGCATACAATACTGGCTCTCAAACGGATTTTTGGACCATTCTGTCATGCTTAGGAGATTTGCTATGTTTCGTAGTGCATTGTGGGCATGTTTGGGATGTTTTCTAGTTGGAACGCTCGCGCAACATGCATTTGGAGAAGGGAACACAATGGTTGTTATTAAGACATCCAAAGGCGATATCAAACTTGAACTATTCGCAGACAAGTCGCCTGCCACCGTTGAAAACTTTTTGACTTACGTGAAGGATGGACATTACGACGGCACGATCTTTCATCGTGTTATTGACGGCTTCATGATCCAGTGCGGCGGCATGGATATCAACATGAAGGAAAAGAAGACTCGTGCTCCAATCAAGAACGAAGCCTCCAACGGTGTTTCCAATAAGCAGTTCACCGTGGCCATGGCTCGAACCAGTGACCCCGATAGCGCCACGGCACAATTCTTTATCAACTTGGTCGATAACAAGGGCCTCGACAGAAATCGCACTTCAGACGGGTACGCCGTATTCGGCAAGGTCGTTGAAGGTACTGACATTGTGGAAGCGATCGGCAAGGTGAAAACCGGCGTCAAAGGTTTCCACCGAGACGTTCCCACCGAACCAATTACCATAGAATCGATTAAGGTTGTAGAATCAGCCAAGTAAGGCTACATCTAGTTGCTATATGCCATTAGGTAAATTCCCCCCACTCTCCCTCGATAATTTTGAACGTGCGAGGTATTCGTCTGGAATAAGTACCTCGCACGTTTTTGTTTCCAGCCTGGATTTTCCCTAGCCAGTTTAGCCAAAACAACACCGACAGCTAGCATTTCCTCTATAGTGGTCCGTGCCAATAGTCGATACCGCTGCAAACAAATAACACTAGTCCCTTGGAAAAACAATCTCTTGAACTGTTTAAGCCATTTGCCAACGTTTTCGCAACCACCACTCTACGATCAAGAGCATGGCAAAGAAGCCCAAATAGATCCACTGATCTAGGGCTTTATCTCCCAGCCGTCGCGCCAATTCAACCTCGGTTTGCTGCGTTTGTAATCTTCGCACCAGTGAACGAACGGCTTCGACAACAGTCGTTCCATCAACCAAAGCTCCACCCGACTCTTTCGTGCTCTCCGCTAGCTGCGCCAACAATTGCCAATCGGGAATAGGATTTGCCAACTCGACCGAGTTATCTAGTACCAAGAAGGGTAATTCGGCTATCAACGGCTTTCCAGTGGCATCGTTCCCCGTACGCGGTGCTGTGGCTCGCAGCTTATAAATCCCCGCTTCACCTTCCACTAGCCAAGAACCTTCAAGGGTTTCAGCACCCTTCTTGACGGTCTTTACTGGTATGGTTGTACCATCCGGCTTTTCAATCACAACTTGCACACTGTCGGGAATCTCTTGTTGACCTGTGCCTGCTTGCCAGCGAACGCGAAATGCGGCGTTTTGCTCGCGATATAGTCGACGTTGATCCATGGCGACAGTCAACCCTTCTTCGATGCGGTCGCGTCCTAGAACCCACAACAGCGCTTGGCGCCAAAACTGTTTATGTATTTGTTGGTCACCGTGTAGCCACCATTTCCAAGTTGAATCCACTGCCATCGCCAAAACACGGCCGCGTTCCACTCCAGCTGCCACAATCAACGGCTGCCCTTGATCACCGGCTGCAATCACCTGAATCCCTGGTAGCTGCTTAATATTCAACCAACGATTCGCTCCATCAAACGACGGCAACTTCTGCCAGATCTCGTTGTTCTTCGTACCATCACTTGCAAGTTGCATAACGGGATGTGTCCCGCTAGGCATCATCTTGATTTCGCCATCCCAGTGCAGTTGATTCAGAACAGGTTGCCCAAAAGGTTGTTGGATACCCGCTCGCAATTGGAGTGGAATAACTTCAGCTAACGGTGTACTACCATAACCACCTCCGTCGTAGGCATGAAAACCTCCCAACATCAATAAGCCGGCCCCATTTTCAACTCGAGTCTTTAGCAACTCCAACTGCTCACTTCCGAACGCGGCCGAATCAACGTCACCTAGAATAAATGCGTCATATTCATCACCTTCCAACACCGCCTTGAGATCAATTGGCCAACGCTCGCGTGTACTCGGTGGAAGAATGAGAAAGTCTAGCTGTATATCGGGGGAAGCATTGATACTTCGTCGCAAGAACACTTGCTCTTGTCTCGGCTGCCCCTCGATGTACAACGCCCGCACACCACCGCTTTTCACCGTTACAAAACTTGTCGCCATATTGTTGGTCGTGATTGCTTCGTTTGTCTGAGCCTCCGCTTCAATGACCACCCTATATTCACCGGGGTCGGGCGCAGTGATTGGAATCGAAAACGGCAAAGCTTCATCTGGCTCGCGAGGGGAGATTTGCTTGGTATCGAGAATGGTTTGTGTGCCATCGCTCGCAATCAAAGAAACCCGCATCGGAATCTGTGAACCAACAAGCCCCCGCAAACGTAGCGTTCCCTTAATATCTAAACGATTGCGTGAGAACACCTCCATCTCTTCCACGACGCCTTCAATGGCGATATCGCGACTATCCGCACTTCCGCCGCGCGGACCGGTACCGACAGCAATAATGGGCTGATCCATCTGCCCCATCTGCCTCGCAATTTGCAACGGATCGTAATTTGAGTTATCGGCCGTGATCGTTCCGTCACCGACGAAAACCAACCCCGCAAGTGGACTCTCGGTTTTTATCGTCGTCAAATCGAACAGTACCTTGCCGATATCTGTGACCTTACCCGTGGGCTGTGCGGGTAACTCCGCGTTACCCTCGCTGTTCAACGCCAGCGGCCTAAGTTGCCCATCATAACCATAAGCCACCAAATCCAAATCTTCTTTCGACGCTTTTGCCAGTGCGGCTACTTCGTCCCAAATCTCGCGTTGTTTTTGCCAACGCGTTAAGCCACTCGTATCGCTAGGCAATTGTTGACTCGCAGAAAAATCTAACATCACCGCTAGCGTTGCTCGTTGCGATTTGAATTGACTCCATACCATGCCAGGCCGGAGCATAGCGAATATAACCAATAAAATCAGCAGTAAGCGAAGGCCTATGAGGATGCGCTGTCGCAACGGACTAGCGGACGAGAACTGCGGCTTGATCCACAGACCTGCCAACAACAGCACAGCAACCGCAATTACCAACCACCAACTGCCAAGCAGAGGCTCGAAACTCCAAGAGGTCATGCTGCAACACGCCCTCCAGAACGTTTAGTCGCCTTTCCTCCACCTGGGTTCCATTGATAGAACCGGTTGGCCATCCATTGCTCGCCAAACAACAAGGCACATACCAACAGCATCACAAACGGAAAGAGCTCGCGTCCATACCGAGCTTCTCCGACACTCTTTTCCACATCGCTCAAATCACGAGCGATCCGACAATTCTCGGCGCCCAGGATAACCTCCAGGTCGCTCTTTTCCATGCGTTGTAAATCGGAGACATTCGCCGGCGAATTCACTGACACCCCGCGCACAACGGGACGATCTGTAACACCACGTAAACGATAAACTCCGGGGAGTTGCAGATTAGGTATCAACACGTTTCCGGAACGCACATCCAATTTTGATGTGTCACCACGCGGCGTAAATAATCGATACTGCTCGGGAAATCTCTCGCTTGGATTGCTGAGTACCGCAGATTGCCCCACCGCATAATTGCTCTTCTCATCAACGGAACCCGCCAGGTATCGAATACTCCCTAACATCAATCCGTACGTTGGCCACCATTCCGTTGAACTGGTCAACTCATTCCACGGATTGCGATCCGTCACACTTAACGATTCAGGCACGATGGTCGTCCAGGTTATGATGCGACCTCGGCCACGATTCTGTTCAACCACTGCCGGCAACCCACTCAAACTGTACCGTACTAATGTTTGAGGTACGGCACCCGTCGAACTTTCTTTTAGTGACACATCCCAATGCCGAAATACAGGCAAACTTGCGAAAGGCGCATCGGCGACGCGGCCACCGAAGAACTGAAAAATAGCATGGCTGGGTCTGTCGGGAACAAAGTAAACGGATCGATCATCGCTAGCGCGTCTCGAAATACGCTCCGGTATCCCCGGCAACAATTTGCTTACAGGGGCCTGCTTAACCGTTTCAGGATTTCCGATGCGTGGCCCCATCACGATCATCAATCCGCCACCATCTTGAACGTAGCGATCGAGCTTTCCAACATCAGGATCCGTTAAGCCAGCAGGATCAAGTAGAACGGCAACTTCATACTTTTCTATAGGAAAGTTCTTTAACTCTGTTAACTCACATTCATCGACCACCTCGCTTCCGCTGGCTGATAAAATGGTGGCCATCAAGCTTCGCTCTTCGGTCGCTTCGCCAATGACTAACAACTTGCCAACTTCCCCCACACTCAGTGTCAAGTATCGCACATCATCCACCACTAAGGGATCGCCTCTCTCTAGTCGGATGCGATAATACTGAGTCCCTTGAGTCAACTCGCGTATTTCAAATTTCACGGTAGCTGAAGATGCAGAACTCAGATCCACAAACTGTCTTTGCACAACAGTTGTTTCAGGCACCACTAGTTTGCCATCCCGAATCATGGGCAAGTTTGCATCCTCTTTCTCTTGCAACAATTCAACGGCCACTTTATCTCCCGCCATTGAATCCGTTCTGCTTACCGTAGTCTCGACATTCACCGACCCTCCCGGTGCGAGCTGCGCTTGGCTCAACTCCAGATTGCCCAGACTCCAATTCTGCGGACTCTCGACACCTACATCGAGAATCTGTAGAAGTACCGCTGGCTTTGCTTCAAACAACCCTTTAATGCCGAACTCTTCCGCTCGCGCCCAATTGCTGCGACTCATGTCCGTAACCACGTAAACTTCGCGTCGCTCCAAAGCATCTCCGCGAACAAGTTGCACGCCCCGCTGAATCATTTGCGGCAAATCAGACGCTTGATATTGAATCTCTACTCGTTCAAGCTGTCGAAGGGCCGAACTACGATCGAGCGCAAATTGCCCAGCCGGTTGAGTGAGAATGGCCACTTTGCTTTCACTTGGCAACTTTTGAATGAGCTCGCTCACCAACTCTTTCGCTACATCCAAACGTGTTTTATTGGAGAACTTGTAATCCATCGTTGGACTGGTATCGATGATCACAACAGCTGCTACGGGAGAATCTTGTTCCAAAGCAGGCGGCGCAGCTCCACGCGTGACAGTCATGACACTCCACCCAAATGCCGCCAACCATAGGACAGCAGAAGCGGCACCGGTCGCAGCGATTACGGATGTCGGCTTGCGCCCCGCGAGAGAAATCAAGAAAGCAATAGTCGCCAACACCGCCAAAAGCCCAACACCACCCACCGCTAACCATGTTGCAAGCATGTCACTATGGACATTCGGGCGAGCCAGCGCGAAAGCCATGAGCAACAAAACTAATCCTCGCAACGCTAACAGCAGCCATTGACGAACCTGCCAAGAACGACGATGGGTCTGAACCGTCTGTTTGACGAACCGTAATGCAGGAAAGGTGATTGGCTTGGGTGGCCGTTGAGACCACAAGTGCAAGACGATCGGAACGATCGCCAGCAAACCACCCGCTAATAGCGATAGATGCAAAAACGTCATCGCCTTAGCCCCTATCCCTGCGTTTCAAGAGATACTCCATCAACGCCTTATCGTAGGCCATGCCCGTATCTAATGGTACATAATCGATCCTGGCTTCAGCACATGCGTTCTTCAATTCATCACGATATGCGGCCACTTCATCTCGATATTGTTGCCCAACTACATCTGCATCAACGGGCATCGATTGCCCACTCTCTGGATCAGCCAGCAGAACGTTGCCCGAAAATGGAAAACTCACTTCGGCTTCATCGAGGATATGAAATACGATGACATCATGGCCCGAAAAGCGTAACAACCGGAGTGCAGCCAATGCTTCTTTTGTATCTCCCAACAGATCGCTAAAAACCATGACCAAACTTCGATGACTGATCATAGCGGCAAGCTGTTTAATCGCCGCTGCAATATCTGTTTGTCCTGTCGCTTTAATCTTAGTCAACAAGCTGAGTATATTTGGCAACTGACCTTTGCGGCTTTTCGGTGGCAAACTCGCGCGAATCTTTGTGTCAAATGTCACCACACCTACAGGATCTTGCTGCATGATCATCAAGTACGACAGGGCGGCGACCAAACAAATTGAATAATCAAGTTTGGTAAGTTGCTGTCGATACGTGTAAGCCATCGATTGGCTCAAGTCGACCATCAGATAACCGGTCAAATTCGTTTCTGATTCGAACTTTTTGACATAGTACTTTTCGGTTTTAGCATACGCTAACCAGTCGATATCCTTCGGATCGTCACCCGGTACATACCTGCGATGTTCACTGAACTCGACCGAGAACCCTTGAAATGGACTAGCATGTAAGCCTTGCAGAAAACCGCGCACGACCATTTGAGCCCGCAAATCAAGGCGTTTGATTTGCGCTGCCAATTCAGGCTTTAGATATTGCTCAACAGCCGTCATATGTGCCGGTCGTTCTTTGAAAAGACGTCGATTGTTTAGGACGCAATGAGAAGAAGAAACATAGAGTTACTTATTCTTGAACCGGCGGTGGCACCGGGGCATTAGCAAACTTTGGAATCTCCGGTTCAGGAATATCCTTAAGCAATCGCTGAATCATCTTATCTGTGGTGATCCCTTCCGCTTGTGCCTGGAAGTTGGTGCTCACTCGATGCCGCAATACGGGAATTGCGATACGGCGAACATCGTCGATCGACACGCTGAATCGCCCATCCATGGCCGCAATGGCCTTGCCACCCATTATCAAAAATTGCCCTGCACGTGGACCAGCTCCCCAATCCACCATCTCGCGGACATAGGGTGGAGCACGATCATCGCTCGGTCGCGTCGCGCGAACCAAATGCGCAACGTACTTCACGACAAAAGGGCTGACAGCCACACTCTGCACCAACTTCTGAATATTCAAGATCAATCGGCCCGAAAGTACTTTGCTCACTTCCGGCTTTTCATGACGCGTGGTCGCCAACAAAATCTTTTCTTCTTCGTCCGCAGTCGGATACCCCACTTTGATATTGAACATAAAACGATCCAACTGCGCTTCCGGCAACGGATACGTACCTTCTTGTTCAATCGGGTTTTGAGTGGCAATGGTGAAAAAGGGCTCGGGCAAGGTGTATGTTGTGCGTCCAACCGTTACTTCGCGCTCTTGCATCGCCTGCAACAAGGCTGCCTGCGTTTTAGGTGGCGTACGGTTGATTTCGTCCGCCAGCAGAATGTTGGTAAATATTGGCCCTTCGACAAAACGAAATTCGCGTTTCCCCGCGGCATCTTCATCGAGAACATTCGTTCCCGTGATGTCGCTCGGCATCAAGTCAGGCGTAAATTGAATGCGCTTGAACGATACGTCTAGGATCCGCGCTAACGAACTTACCATCAAAGTCTTGGCAAGCCCCGGCACTCCTTCAAGTAAGCAATGGCCGCGTGTGAAAATCGCAGCAAACAGTTGCTCCACCACATCGTCTTGGCCGATGATTACTTTGGCCAGTTCCTGACGCATCGCATCCCGATGCTCGCGAAACTCACGCAATAAATCTCCGACGTTGCGTGCCTTGGCCGGTGCTTGTTTTTCTTCCATGGAACCTGCTTCTATATTCCGCTCTATGGCTGTTAGTCGCTATGCTATCTGAAGAAAAGCCGTCGATGGATCGCTCGCTCCATTTCGCCTAATCCCCATACACCACTATTCTATCGACGGACGGTTGGAAAAGAATGCACCTCGCTGAATTACTTCGGTGAGGTAAAAAGGATAAAATATGCTCAACAGGCACAAACCACTCAGCCTACTTATTTCAGCCATCTTAGTGTGCATTCAGCTCCTAGCTCCTCGCATCACCTTAGCCCAAGAGGGACGCAACCTCACTGCGGCTCAAGTAAATCAAGGGATAGGGCGAGGTGTCGACTATCTGCTTAAAGTCCAGAACCAGAATTCTGGCGGATGGGACGAGTATGCGGCGGAAAATTGTGGGGCTTCCGCCTTAATCACACTAGCGCTTCTCAATTCGGGGGTACCCCCAACCCATCCCGCGATCGCGAAAGCCCTCAATTATTTGCGTGGAATTCAGGCCAATCGAACCTATTCCGTCGCCCTTCAAACCATGGTTTTTTGCGCAGCCAATCCCAACGAGGATATGCTGCGAATCAAACAAAATGTCCAATGGCTTATCCAAGCTCAGCGCCCCAACGGAATGTGGGGCTACGAACTCACCAACCTCTCCTCGGACCCGTCGAACACCCAGTTTGCGCTACTCGCTCTCTCTGATGCACAAAAACTAGGTGTCCCGGTCCCCCCAAGAACCTATGAATTGTCACTCCGCTACTGGCTTCAAGCCCAAGGCAGAGATGGAGCCTGGAGCTACAACGACAACATGTTCACCGGAAGCATGACCGCCGCTGGTATCACCTCTGTCGTCATCACCGTTGGTCAATTGGGCCAACCACACGCGAGTATCAAGAACAATCGCATCGATTGTTGCGGCAAAACCAACATCACCAACGATCCTATTGAAGGCGCTCTCAACTGGCTCGCCAAAAATTTTAAGGTTTTTGCTAATCCTGGTGGTCAATGGCAACTCTATTATCTCTACGGCCTCGAAAGAGTTGGACGCCTTACCGGACAACGATTTATCGGTGAACACGATTGGTATCGTGAAGGTGCTGCTCAACTTTTAGGACAACAAGACCGGCTCGAAGGTTTCTTCACATCAACTAGCGGCTTCGAAGCGTCACTCCATATCAACACGGCTCTCGCCTTGCTCTTTCTATCCAAAGGGAAACGACAAGTTGTCATAAGCCGACTCGATTATGGTCCCGCCGAAGATTGGAATTTGCATCGCTATGCAATTCCCAACCTGACCGGCCATATCGAACAAGCTTGGAAGCGCGATCTATCTTGGCAGACCATTGAAATCGAAAAGTCGCGACTCGAAGATCTTCTTGAATCGCCCGTCTTGTTCATTTCAGGTTCCGAAGAAATTCGTTTCACCGCCGAACAGAAACGGATGCTAAAGCAATACGTCGATAACGGAGGTTTCATATTTGCGGAAGCCTGCAATGGAGATGGTTGCAATGGTGCCGCCTTCGATCGTTCATATCGAGCTTTGATCGAAGAGCTGTTTGAGCAACCCTTGCAGAAACTGCCACCGACGCACCCGATTTGGTTTGCGGAAGCCTCGATTGATCCTCAATCACTGCCTGAAGAGTTTTGGTTGTTCGGTCTCGATCATTGTTGCCGAACCAGCATCGTTTACAGCCCGATCCCACTATCTTGCCGCTGGGAACTTAACCCACCCATCAAAATGCAACGTGAGATTGCTCCCAGTGTCCAAAGCGAACTCGATAATGCCACCAAAGTAGGCATCAACGTTGCAGCTTATGCCACAGGTCGCCAACTCAAAGAAAAACTTGATTCCGTACAAGTAGTGCGACCAGATTCTGAAGCTACACAAATCCTTAGAGGTCACATCGCAATTCCCAAAATCCAACACGGTGGTGGCTCCAACGATGCGCCTCGTGCGATCCCCAATCTATTGCAGTGGTTTCGCAAAGAACAACCAGCGGACGTTGCGACGAAGCCAGTGCTTATCAACGCCAAACTTGAAGAACTAGAAAAGTACCCCGTCGTCTTCATGCACGGACGGGCTAGCTTCAGTTTTACAGAAGAAGAGAGAACAGCCTTAAGAACATATCTGGAGCGAGGTGGCTTTCTTTTCGCAGATGCAATCTGCGCCAATACCGCATTTGCAGAATCCTTTCGCAAAGAAATGGCCCTGATCGCTCCCAACAATCCCCTGCAACCACTTCCGGCAACTCATCCACTTCTTACGGAAGAGTTTACTGGCTTCGATATACGACAAGTAAGCCTGATCGATCCCATGAAACGTGGGACAGGTGGCGTTGTTGCTCAAAAACAAGAGTCGATCCCCGAGTTGGAATTCATCACTTGGGAAGACCGGGTCGCAGTCGTCTTCTCGCCACTCGACTTGAGCTGTGCATTGGAAAGCCAACAGTCACTTCAATGCAAAGGCTATACACGTGACGATGCAGCCAAGATCGGTATTAACATCATCTTATACGCGATGCTGCAATGATCGGAGATTGACCCTAGTTTCAACGCTCTGATTGCAATCTTCGATGTCGGAGCATATCAGCGGCCACCGCTAAAACAATCACGCCTCCTGTGACCATACGCTTCATCGGCTCGGACGCGGAAATACTCGATAGACCCGTTTGCAAAACGGCAATCACCAACACACCCCAAAAAGTTTGAATCACCGATCCGCGCCCACCCATCAAACTTGTGCCGCCGATTACTGCGGCGGCAATCGCTGATAACTCTAAGCCAATAGCTGCGTTCGGGTCCGCCGACGACAAGAGACTACAATGCATGACGGCCCCGATACCACATAAGATGCCTAAGATCACAAACGCTGCAATGCGATACGGACGCGGATCAATTCCGGAATATCTGGCCGCCATTTCATTGGTACCAATGGTGACCCAATACCTCCCCAGAATAGTTCGTGCCAAAACCACTTGCCCAATCAGAACAATACTCAAGGCTAAAGCAAAGGCAGGCGAAATCCCCCACGAACCACTCGCCCCAAACCACTCCAACGATGAACCGAGATACTTGGTTTTAGAATCGGCAACATAATACGTCGCTCCACGAGCGATTTCCAACATACCCAAGGTCACGATGAATGATGGAATCCTAAGTTGGACACTAATAATTCCATTGGTAAGTCCACACAGGGAGCCCACACATATAGCCGCCATCAAAGCTACAGATAAGGGCCATTCTTTATCAATGGCCAGAACTCCAATCACTACAGAACACAACGCTAACACAGAACCAACGGATAAATCGATTCCACCTGCGATCAACACAAAGGTCATTCCGACGGCCACTATCGTGAGTGCCGGGATCTGGTTGGCAATCGATATCGCAGTCCGCAGACTCAAAAATCGATCGTTCAATTGACTGAAGATCAAGACCAACACGATCAAGACGACAATCAACGCACAGGAATTTAGAATTCCAGCGCTATAGCTCTTCCACTTGTTCGGACTCTGCAATGTTGAAGAAGCTAAAGGCTGTGTCATGGCGTCACGCGTTTTTTAGAACAAAGCCAAATCACTTGAGGCTTTCGACAGTAATGAGATCTACCGGAGTCTCGCGATCCTCCACGTTGGCCTGCGGTTCCCCCAGTAGCTTCAGTGCATACTCGATTCCATAAACCGCCAACTGATCTCCATGTTGATCCGCAGTTGCCAAGATCGCCCCCTCCTTCATTGCAACTTGCACAGCCTGAATGTTATCAAACCCAACAACCATCACCTTATCGGTAAGTCCAGCCGATCGAATAGCGGCAATCGCCCCCAGAGCCATACTGTCGTTGCATGCCATAATCGCCTTGACATCCGGGTTCGCTTGCAAAATGGAAGCAGTGATCGTATTGGCAAGTCCAGTTTCCCATTCGGCGCTTTGAGCCGAAACGACCTTGAGCCCAGCCGCTGAAACCGCATCTTCAAATCCCAGCTTTCGTTGTTGCCCGTTGAAGGAAGTTCGAATGCCTTCCAAGATGGCAACTTGATCCCCATTCTTTAGACGGCTCGCGAGATACTCACCAACCTTCTTGGCTCCAGCACGATTGTCAGGACCAACGAAAGGGACCGACAACTTTTCATCGGCAAGAACTTGTCCGTCTAAACGATTATCGATGTTTATCACGACAACCCCAGCCTCCCGCGCACGCCGCAGCGCTGGGATGAGAGCTTTAGAGTCTGCCGGTGCTATAACGATCGCTTGAACACCAGCAGCCACCATCTCATCTACAAGCGCTACCTGTCGGCTCAAGTCGCGTTCATCCTTGATTCCATTCACCAGCAACTCGTATTGTTCTTGATGTTCCACTTGATGCTTTTCAGCCCCGGCGGTCATCGTCGAGAAAAATTCGTTTGCCAAGGACTTCACGATGAGCGCGATCTTGGGACGTTTTATCGCCTCTTTGGCTCCCTTACTTTCTGTTGTAGAGGATTTCTGCGAATCACACCCCAAAAAGGAAAACAAAAGCCCCAAACCAATGCCCAATGCAAAGCGTCTTGTCTTCATAGAAATATCCCTTCATGTCTTTTACACGGCCCACGCCGATCATTGTGTTATCCCAAAGCTTCTACTTCCGCACGCCAGGGAAGTGATGTTTGAGCCCCCAATTTTGTTGTCGCTAACGCTCCCGCGATACAAGCTTTGCGACAAGCGAGCCCCAATTCCTGGTATTCACTCAAGTAGGTTGCCAAAGCGCCAATAAATGCATCTCCAGCTGCCGTTGTGTCAACAGCTGTCACTTGCAATGATGAGACACTTGTAAACTCATCACCATTATTCTTGCGTTCGGCGACACAAGCTCCGTCTTTGCCCAACGTAATAACAACCTTGCCAGCACCTCGGTCGAGTAACATCTTCGCCGCCGTTGTGGCCGCAGCATAACCATCAACGAGAACTCCCGTTAGCAATTCTGCTTCCGTTTGATTGGGACAGAAAATGTCGACTTTATAAAATCGGTTGGGAAGCGACTTAGGTGCAGGCGCTGGATTCAGCAAAATCTTGACTCCAGCTGCTTGAGCAATTGCGATCGCTTCATCAACAGCCTCCAATGGACACTCCAGTTGAACCAACAGCATATCTGCTGACTCAATAACAGACGCAACTTCGCGAATATCGAGTCGGCTTAATTGCCCATTGGCGGCTGGTACAATCACGATGGAGTTTTGGCCCGAGTTAGCGACCATGACTAATGCCAACCCACTGCCGCAAGCCTCACAAGCCTTCACATATTGGGTCCCAACACCCGCTTCGTTTAAGCACCGCAACAACTGTGGTGCAAAAACATCATTTCCAACACGACCGATGATTTCTACATCAGCCCCCATCTTCGCTGAGGCAACTGCCTGATTCGCTCCCTTTCCACCACTTACCTCGACGCATTGACTCGCAGCAATGGTTTCTCCGGGTAATGGCAGATGCTCACATCGCAGAACCAAGTCCATATTGATCGAGCCAACTACAACAATTTTCGGGCGTCGTTTCTTCATCGTTGGGTTGCAACTTTCAATACCTACAGCCGATGCTACTTCTGCGGTGGCTGGCTACTCAATTGAACTAACGCTTCAATCACTCGAATCTTTTGCGCATCGGTGAGAGTGAGGTAATGATGTTTTCCCGCTGAGGCTGCTTCGAACTTCGTCTTGCCGTCGTCCGTAAAATCAACAATTCCGCTTGGAGAAACTCCAAAGTAACCTCGGTCTGGATAGACAGCATACAGAACGCTTGTCAAATCCCAGGTTGGCCGGTTATGTGGAGGTGGTTCGTACAAAATGTACGATTCGGACAACGGATGATGCTCGACGTATTGGTAATCCTTTAGAATGCTTTCAGCAGGGTAGGGGACTGCAATCCCGATTTCGAAACCGCTGTAGACGATGCTACCGGGCCAGTTGCGTACAAGATGCTGTGCCGATTTAATGTCTTGAACGACGTTGTACTCACCGTAGCCTGCATTGCCATCGATGGGCATAAATGCTCCAGCCATGATCGACAGCAGTTTCACCTTTTGTGCGACCAACTGCTTGCCACTCATTGGTGAAATCGAATCGGCGGATGACTTCAATAAATCGGAAAGATTTGTGGAGAAGCCTACCTGTGCAATCACGACAGATTGATCCGGCGATGCTGCTAACGCTCGTCGCAATACGACAACAGCAGACTCGGTTTTCTCCTTGGTCAAATCGTGTGGATAGAGGTGCTCACCTTTCTCATTCTTCGCATTAGCGAGCCCCAAGAACTTACCGATATCCGGCGTCACACCACTGCTCGTTATTCCAATGGGAACATTACCTCTTCCATAAAATGTGTTAACCGCGTCGACAAAGGCGGGAGCCTCCCTGGCATCTTTCGTCAGCGTGACGGCAACTAGCTCCAATTCACCGCGACTCTGCAGCGAATGGATCATTCCCAAGGCAAGCACGTCATCGACATCATTGCCAATGTCCGTATCAAAAATGAACCGAACGGGCTCTTTGGCGGCAGTTGGCCCCAACGAAACCCAACAGATAGAAGTTAGAGCGAAGGCCAATATCAAAAAGCCACGCTGACAAGACTGAGGCCAAAATTGCAAAGACCGGAACATGAGTGAATCGCTATAGAGGAAGAGTGACCGAGGTTGGATGGATCCATAATGATACCTAAAGCAAACCGGGAAGTCCCGGAAAAGCGACAACCAAAGGCCAGTCACCTTCCATAAACGGGACACAAAGTCGCCTTATTTTCCATTAAACGGCTCCAGCGAGCCAGAATAGCGAGGAACGGCCCCTTAGACAATCGGCCCAATGGCAATTGTTAAGAACGTGCGAATTTCCTCAACGTCGTTCTGTCGTTGATTCTTCACAAAAACCACCACGCTAAACTAAGCCCGGCATCGCTGCCCCTACCTTGGAATTTCCAGTCTCGCTGCGATTTACTCACACGTTTCATGAACATCGATCCCCGAGTCGCCCATTACGCCCAAACCCATCCATTCCCGCTGCTGTTCGCAACCATCAGTGGGGCGCATCTTTACGGGTTCCCCTCAGCGGACTCGGATTATGATTTACGCGGTATACATGTTTTGCCACTGAGCCATGTATTGAAGATGTCGGTTGCTCAGGAAACTGTTGAGCGTACTTCCGTCGAAAATGGTTTGGAGATGGATATCGTTTCGCACGATGTGAAAAAGTTCTTCGGTCTTCTCTTGAAAAACAATGGGTATGTTTTGGAGCAACTTGTATCACCATTGATCGTTCGGACCTCACCAGAACACGAAGAACTACTTTCTCTTGTTCCGAAAATTGTGACCAAATTTCATGGGCATCATTACCTCGGATTCGCTGAGTCCCAGTGGCGTCTTTTCATGCGCGAGAACCCACCACGGATCAAGCCGCTTCTTTATATTTATCGAGTCCTCTTGACCGGTATACATCTGATGAAGACCGGTCAAGTTCAAGCAAACCTAAGCGAACTAGCTCGCCTCTACCCTCTGCCGTTTATCGATGAGATGATTTCTTTGAAGCGAGAAGGAAACGAGAAGGGGTACTTTACAGAACTCAATCTCTCGCTGCATGAGATGGAATATTTGAAACTGAGGAAGCAATTGGAGTCCTCAATGGCCCAAAGTACATTACCCGAAAAACCTACTGCTCATGACGCATTAGATGATTTGTTGGTACGCATTCGGATGAAGTATTCCTGAAAAATCCGGCAGCCGATTCATGCAAAGAGATCTTAATCAGGCCAACGGCAGTGCGGAGTGCACTTGCGATAAACTGTCGTGAATAGCGAGCAGATTCTGCAATCGTTCACAGGCTCCTTCCTCTCCGTAGATTTTCTCGCATGCGCGGAACTTTGTTGCCGCAGCGTTGTACTCTTGCTCCCAGCGAGAAAAATATTCATCCATTTGGGAACTGCGAGGAAAGTCGATGTCGCAGCGTGGAACACCGATGCGCCATGGCTTTGCGGTGAGTCGTGCGCGGAACGACTTTTGTCTTTCACATAGCTTTAGATAAAAGGGATCAACGGGGAACTTCTTCATTAACTCGACGCAGCTTGGAGTCACTCCCTCAACGGCGCGACTGATTAGGATGGCTCGCCAACCAGCGAAGGTGCGATACAGACGAAAAGAGTCTTGTTGATTCGCTTTGAAGAGTTCGATGAGTTTTTCTTCTTCGCTTTTAATGGGTGTACCAAACCAACTTGACCAAAGTCCTTTGGCCGCTTTTCGCATGGGCGTTTCTTTGCGGTCCATATCTATGATCAGCATAACATCGGTGTTCAGCACGAGAACGCCATACCCATTTCGACTAACCCAACCATCAATGCTCCCCTCTTCATTGGCAATCTCCTGAACAATTTCCTCGCGAGCGGGTATCGCAAAATACTCTTGATTGTGATACCAGTTGTTACTGAAGTCAGCAGACCTGTTCCAACGCTGCTTGGTTTGCCAACATCTTTCCGCAGCCATTCTTTCGGCTTCTTCGGAATTGTTTTCCGACCAACCCCAACGAGGAATACTCCACGTTCCAGCTGAACCGTCTCGAGCGGGTACTCGCACCCATTCACGATGCCAAAATCGTGGTACTTTCATAAGCTTTTCCGTGCTAGGCTTGCGGGTTTGTTGTGGAGTCGCGTGATCGTATTTAGAATGTAGGGCGAAGCGGAATCAGGAGTTTAACGAACCGCGTTGGTTGCCAGCAAGCATCCGACTGGATCAATGTCGCAAGTTATCCGCACCTAATTTGTTCGCGAATGCAATTCCTTGTCGTCTCATTCCTCCCCAAACTCGCCCACCTGAAAAGAGCCCAATCATGGACCGCCGACATTTTCTTCGAACCTCATCAAGTGTCGCCATCGCATTAACTGCTACCAGTGCTTTCGGTATTGATCCCTTCGTTCGTCCAAAACCCGGAAAGCTGCGTCTGAGCTTGGCAGCCTATTCGATGCGCAAGTATTTGCAGGGCACAAAAGAGAAGAAGGCCGAAATGGACCTGCATGGCTTTGTGGACTACTGCTATGAGCTCGGCTTAGAGGGAGCTGAACTTACATCGTACTATTTTCCTGATAAGGTAACCGAAGACTATCTCTTCAGCTTAAAGAACCATTGCCATTTGCGTGGTATTACTATTTCCGGCGGTGCAATTCGCAACGACTATTGCCAACCCGATGGCCCCAAACTTCAAGCTGACATTGAACACACGAAAACTTGGATTGACCACTATGCCAAGCTTGGTGCACCTGCCATTCGGATCTTTGCCGGCAACCTTCCCAAAGATGCGGACATGGACACTACGTTAAAGCACTGCGCAGCAACTTGTGAGCAGGTCTGCCAATATGCCGCCTCCAGAGGAGTCATCCTGGCTTTGGAAAATCACGGTGGTGTCACGGCTAAAGCTGAAGGATTACTGAAAATTGTCAAGCAAGTGAATGCCTCACATTTTGGGGTGAACTTCGATTCTGGAAATTTCCGCTCAACGTCCGATCCGTATCAAGAACTGGCGGCTATTGCCCCTTACGCGGTGAACGCGCAAATCAAAGTCGAGATATTTCCTGATGGCAAGAAAGAGGATACCGATCTAGCACGCGTTTTATCGATTCTGAAAGACGCAGGGTATAGCGGCTGGGTAGCACTCGAATACGAAGCTGCTGAAGAACCCAAAGAAGCCATTCCTCGACATGTGGAAAAACTGAAGGCATTGCTACGTGGGTAGAGCTGCGTTGGTTGCCAAGTCAGCAGAACAATGTTGCCTAATATCTGATGAGCAAAAGCAACTAGCGGATCGCGGTACGCGCGACTTAAGCAGAGCAAGCGTAGCGATAAGCTAGTAGCGTGTCACATGTCGAAGCACAAAAGCTTCATCCAAGTTCACTTCGTCGGGACGATTGCGGAATTGAAGATGTCGACTGAAGACAAAGCCGAATTCCCACGCATTGAGTTCTTTATTGGCACTCAGCGTTTCGAGTCCCATCAAGATTTGGTAATCGCGATACGTGAAGACGTCGTTGGAATCATCGGGCATTTCGATATCCCAAGAGCCACCTCCCAAGCGTGCTGTCCAATAGAGTCGCAGATTGTTTTGTAGTTGCAAATCGATTCGCGGACGAGGAAATACAGCTTCTACACGCAAGCCAGGGTAGGCGCTATCGTGCCAGACCACACCGATTACTGGCAAAATCTTGATGTCATCACGATCTAGATATTCAACACCAAAAACCCAGTCCAACTCTTGAGACGGATGATACATTCCGACCAGATGAGCCGGAAAGCGAACTCCATCTCGTGCGCTATCTTCGAAGTCGCTATAGATTCCCACCGATAAACCGTAGTCGTACGAGAAACATTCGGACAGGGAGTCTTTTGCTTGGTAGCCGATTTCAAAATCATACAGCCGAGGAGGTAAGGCAACGACCTCTGGACCGGAGAGCAAGTGCAAGTTGAAGTTCATTTCGATGCCTGAGTTGGCACCGCTATCTTGCCAAGTGTTGCTTCCGAAAGTAAGCCAACCGAACTGATCGCCGTCACCTGGCATGTACGAGGTGTAGCCTTCATCCTCGCGATAATGTCGATAGGGCTTGAGCATGAACTCTTTGAAGGAAGGAGGCAAACATGGTTTATCACCATCAATGACTTCCACCGCTTCTTCGATCAATTCCTCAGCGTCTTCCAACGACATATCAACGGGTGAATCCTCAACGACTACAATTTCGTTTGAAGAGGAGACTTGGTACTCGTCGTTTATCGAAGCTTGTTTAACACCTTGCGACGAATTGGAATGTGGTGTCGAGACTGATGTATTGGGGCTAGTCACAACGACTGGGCTTTGCAGGCCAGTTGGATCTTGTAGCGGATATGAGGTGACAGACGCTGGCACTTGAGGCGATTGTGCGACCAGTGTCGTAGTTGGAACCGTAAAAAGCAAAATGAGCAGAAACGAACCGAGCGGCGATAGTCCGAACCTTTCCAAGCTCATTTGCGACTCCCAAAAAGACTAGCGGAAACAAGGAGGGGTACCACATAATTCCATCCACCCGTGGAACCCCTCCTCAAGACGCCTCTTATCCGCGCTTGCTGGGTAGTTACAACTCGGCGTGAGCGATGTCAACATCAAGCTCTCCGCCGAACGATGATTTGATAGCAAAGCCCCGTTTTCCAAGTGCGGACCCATTTAGAAGAATCGGCGAGCTTAGTATGGGAACTCAAACCCAACTTATGGGAAAGAACTGCAAATAGGACACTAAGTGGATATCGAGAGGAGATGCAATCTAAAAGCGGACGAGCGTCCTCCCGGGTTATCGCGTTTGCTAGCAATGCCTTACGGGGTACAAATTTCGGGCGAAGAGGCAACTGTAGACGAGTTGGGGTTGGTGTAAAATCGGGGCGACCGCAGCAATCTTGACAGCTGAAAAACCGCGCGCGGCTCAGGGTAACACATCTTGATAGTGGGCCGAAGCCGTGTGCGGTATATATCCAATTCGGGCGTTTTTTTAGCTTGCCAAGAAGAGATCAGCAAAGGACTGCACATGATCAGCACTTCCTTCCAGGTCATAATCATCAGCCAGGAAAGAGCCGGTTAGGGCATGGAGCTTGAGAGCTTGATCGTGACTTAGATGATGGGAGGCCATTTCAGTCAAGAAATTCAATAGATCATACACACGACACTTAGCGGGCAGAACTTTTTGTCGCTTTTCTGAGAGTTGATCGAGGTTAGCCAAACCGTATAACTCCTGCGGCCGCCCCGTCAACTCATAGAGTCGATTGAGTGCGCTGGAACCAAATTCCGGCTCTGAGAATTTCAATTTAATCAATTGGTTATACACTCGTTGAACTTCGAACAGCGATGCCCAAGAACACTGTGCGACTTCGAAACGTGCAGCCATTTGCGAATACCCTTTGGCATTGTCGAAGCAACTTAGGGCTCGAATGATGGCGTGTTCTGGATCTTTACCGGTTCGCACTTCCGACCGAAAGGCGGGCGTAAAACCGATGGCTCCATTTGCGCAAATCATCCGAAACAAGGACAGATAGATTTGTGGTTCACCAAAGCCGTCGATTGGGGTCTTGATGACATAGCGGTTCTTGAATTCATCTGGTCCAATTCGGTATTGGAATTCGCCCGAGCGTGGAATGTGCGTTGATGTAACAAATCCTTCGTGGTATTCGGTCTCGACAGAGCCGTATGCCTGGACGACACGTTCTACGGTTCCGGCTCGGATGACCGTTCGCTCAGGGCTGCTTACTGCCAGAAGCACATTATTGCCGTTTTCATGTTCTTCTGAGCAGTACCGAAAATCGTCTGCACGTACTTTTGAGGAGATACGCTGAAATACCTCTTCGTGAGAGAAGTATCGAAATACGGACTCGGAAATGTGATAGCGACTGAAAAACGATCGCCAAAATCGAGCTGACGGAGCGAACTGTTTTCCGTCGAGCTCGATATTGACGTTGCTTTTCTTGGGGTTCTTTTCATCGATGATTTTTTCGACCTTGATGTCGCGGAGGTTAGCAAATCCATAATGAATGTTAGTCATGAAAAAATCCTTCTTAATGAGATGTAAGCTTCGGACGGAATCAATTTCTATTTTTCGTTCAGCTGACCGCAATAGCCGATGAGGCTGCCTCCGATTTAGTTAATGGCTGTCGTGAGATCACAAGCTCTCGCATACGCTGGCAAATTGCGTCGATCTGAGGATTCTTTTTAAGGCTTTTCCAAGCCCCTTCGAGCCACACATACTGTTCTGCAGCATCAGCGGTTCCTGTCATAGGGTGACGCGTGGTGGAGCATTGAACGATTTGCTTGAGAGGCATTTGCGGGTGTAAGCGAAAAACTCTTCCGCACATTTGCATGGTTGGCCCTTTGGAACTTGGCCGACAAAAGACGGTTTGCAGGCTGGGACAATCGAAGCCTTCAGTGAGAATGGCCATACTTAACAAGACTTCGGTACGCCCTGCTTCAAAGTCTTCGAGTTGACGTTCACGATCGGATGTTGCCGTAACAACTTCAGCTGCGACACCAAGCTCCCACAACCTTTTCTGACATTCGATGCATTGTTCTAGGCGATGAAAGAACATCAACGACTTTCCCCAGCGTTTCTTTTCTCGTGCATAGAAATTGGCGACTTCCTGCGGAGAGAAGGAGGGGATAGTGAAATGACGATAACGACTGAGGTATCCAAATTGAATGAGCTGTTGAATACCGATATCGCGTACCACTTCTTGAAAGCACAACTTGGCTCGATCACTTCGAAATGGAGTGGCGGAAAGCCCAAGAACATATTTCGGATTCATTTTTGCATGCATGCTCGCCATCGTCGTAGCCGCGTCGTGCTGGGCCTCATCAACGATAAGGAAATCGACTTCAGGGGGATTGGCATCGAACATCGAGACAAATTGAATATCAAGGTCAAAGCCAAGCTTTTCGTTTTCTCGTTTGGCTTGCAGGAGCAGGTTACGTCGCATTGCTACCCAACCAATTCGTTTCGCGTTAAGCTCTCGCATTCTTGAGGCAATGAGCATCCCCATTACGGTCTTTCCACTTCCGGTTGGGCTTTCAACCAACACACTTTGCGCACTTTGTGGCTTGTTACCTCGTGCATCGGCGAGTGTGCCGCGGTAGAGGTCAACAACTTTTTGCACAATGCGTTGTTGGTAATCACGAACTTCTAGTGGTTTGCTTTGAACACTCATCCCTGGTTCTCCTGGCTAATGGTCCATTGTGCAGACTTGTTAAATGCTGTCAGAACGATCGGACTCTGGTGGTGACTACTTGTGTTGCCATGCTTTCGCAGTGCGACGGCAAGTCACGGATTTGAACGGTGTTGGTCTAAACGACTGCTCCAATGGATTTCGCAGCTGTTTACGTTCAACAATATTTGCAAGCAAAACGTCACATATGAATGTAAAGGCACTTCACCAAACCGGGGAAATTTCCGATTTATAGAAAGTCAATCGGTACCTCATGGTTTCGCAAAAGCAGTTGAGCGTTCGTCCGCATATTTGTGGGATGGCTATGAACCAAAACGCCGATTGGTTCTTTGCCAGCAACCTGACTCAGTTCCAAACATCACATTCCATTCATTTCGATTTACTGACACAAACAGCATCGCCAACCCTCGTGACACCTCTGGTCCTCCCCCGTTCAAAAAATCGGGTGCCACGCACCATCCTCAGGGTGCCACGCACTTTGCTTTTAGGTGCCACGCATTTTGTTGACTTTTGACTCAATTTCGCTTTTTGCGAGCATTTCCATGGGCCATTTTGGCTTTACAGAAAGGGCTTGCTTGGCATGATTTGCCTGACACAGCCTTTTTTTGCGATCCCAAGAGACTGCATGCCGCTCTTTTTCCGACTCTAGGTACAGAACCCTAGCGATCCCACATGTTCACCTTCAAGGAGAGTGGGAGAGTGAATGATAATTGTTGCATTGCACGCAACACAGCTCTCGAAAATGACCGAGGGCATGAGTGAGCGTGTTGATGCGCTCTTACTTCTTGGCTTTTGCCCCAGGCAGATGCCCCTGCCTTATCGCTGGGCATCTTAGAGTCCCGCAATTCAACTCTTTTGC
>JAFLCP010000040.1 GCA_017303505.1 Planctomycetota bacterium
AGTTTCCAGTGCGTGCGGCCAATTCTTAACCAGAGTATCAGGGCCGTCATGTAAAAAACGAAGCCGCTGATCAAGGTGATGATATTGGCAATGGCAAAATCAAATCGCTCGGCCGTTAATCGCGCTGCCACCAGAACGATCACGGAGAGAATCATCAAGGTTGGAGACAGCCAGCCAACTCGCGGTTTAGATTTGGTCACAACATGACTCCTACTTTCGCATCCTCTGCACAAATCCTATCGCAACTCAACCGCAAAGGTTCGAGTCGTTATTGCAAGCTGGTTCAATATACCAAATCCATTCCACAGCACAGGTAGCGTCTATCGATTCGCCTAATCGGCATGACAAACGCCAACCCAATTCACCAGAAATCGTGGTGGCCTGGCTGTTGTTATCCCGCCTAGCGACGACGCATGAAGAAGGTCCCCGAATCGCGTTTCGTGCGATAGGAAGCCAAAAAACTATTTCCGCTCACCGTAGCGTTGTAAGAGTAATAGCCCATCAAGGGCCCTAACTTTTTCGAACCAGCCAAATGCAATACTCCATCACTGGCACCAACCACTTGCAACTTCATTTGGTAGCGAAAGGGAATGACCTTAAAAAACTTGCCCGTGAAGGTGGCTGAATAATTCCCATCGCCCGTTGGCCTAATGTTGGCGCTTAGAGGACCCTGATGCCCCGTTGTTTGGCTGTTCCAACTTCCATTCCAACTGCCAGTTAAGGATGGTGGCATAATCTCCTGTGCATATGCGATCGAGCCATTAGCAACACCAACCAACACCGCCATGCCCAGCGCCAAACAAACAGAAACGATCCGCCGAGTTCCTGCGATCATAGTTACACCACCTATTGTGCATTTATTGAAATCGATTGCTCTATACTAGCTTAGTCGACCAGTGCGAAATTTCGAGCAGGAGCGTCAGCCCCATTACCGTCTGTAGCCAAAGCCACTTCCACTCCAACCCGCCAGACGGTGACGAACTGAATCAAGACCGCTTTTTGGGGGGTATCCCTTACAGAACAACTTAAGAAATCTCCCCTCTTTCGCAACTTTGCGAACATCGGATTGCAGGCGAGCGTACACTCGGCAATACTGCAGCGGAGGTTGTAGCCGGTTTCCCGACGATATCGGGGCACTTGGAAGATGTAGTAAGGTGACGGGCACCCTTACATCATGACCGGTTCTTGCCCGTCTCGCGCTACTTCAAGAAGACATTCGAAATTACTGATTCACGTTAGATAAGCGGGCTACTATGACTGATGCTTTCCGAGAGGATCTTCGCAAGCTTCGGGAAAACATGGAACGGGTGGTTTTGGGAAAACCCAATGTGGTAAAGATGGTACTTACCGCGTTGTTGGCAGGTGAGCACGTGCTCCTTGAGGACGTCCCAGGCGTGGGCAAAACCTTGGTGGCCAAGGCCTTAGCCAAGAGTATTTCAGGCCACTTCAGTCGTCTCCAATTTACACCTGACTTGCTCCCCAGCGATATTGTAGGGAGCAGTATCTATAACGCGCAAACTCTTCAATTCAAGTTTAGTCCTGGTCCCGTTTTTGCGAACATCGTCTTGGCCGACGAAATCAACCGTGCCCCTCCAAGAACACAAAGCGCGTTGCTCGAAGCGATGAGCGAGCGTCAAGCCAGTGTCGATGGTCAAAGCCATCCACTCCCCGACCCGTTTATGGTGATCGCGACTCAAAACCCATTCGAGTTTGAAGGGACTTACCTGCTTCCCGAAAGTCAACTCGACCGGTTTCTTCTTCGTACCAACGTCGGTTACCCGACGCGCGAATTTGAACGCGAAGTTCTTTCGTCCCATCGAGCTGGCGAGCCAGTTGAGCATTTGCAACCGGTGATCAGCCCCGACCAAGTTCGAGCCATTCAGCATAAAGTTCGTGAAGTCAAAGTTGAGAACTCGCTCGTCAATTATTTGCTCGACATCGTTGAAAAGACACGAACCAGCGAGCTATTGCATGTGGGAGTAAGCACACGTGGTGCATTGAGCTTATACCGCGGTGTTCAGGCATTTGCGTTTGTGGAAGGACGTGATTATGTCGTCCCTGACGATATTAAAAAGCTCACGGTTCCTGTTTTCGCGCATCGCGTACTTCCAAGAGGCATGTTGCCTGGTGCCGATCGCAGCGCTGTCGAAAGTATCATCGATGGTTTGTTACAAACCATCAAAGTTCCTGTTTGATCCCAAACATTTTTTGAATGGTTCGTGGCAAAGTACCGAGTGATTCCCACAACGGATGGCTCCTATTGCCTATGTATTCCTCGGGAAATGCGATAAGGCGGAACTCTGATGGCTTTTGACTTTTGGCGATCGAAGGGAAAACCTCGAACCGGCCACAATTTGAAAACGGCCCATCGCAATCCAGGTATGAATTCGACTCATACCCGATTCACGCGTGAAGGCTGGCACTTGCTGTTCATCCTAGTTTTCGTGTTGATCGGCGCCGTCCTGCGAAACGTCAACTTGCTTGCGCTGCTGGCAAGCCTGATCGCTGGCATGTTCATTATTCAATGGCGAATATGCCGTCGCTCACTTCTCTACTTAGCGATCAGCCGTAAACTTCCTAATACGATTTACGCAGGACAGAGCTTTGACGCGCGCATTCTTGTCGAAAACCGAAGCCAGCTGCTCCCTACCTGGCTTATATGCATTGAAGAACGCTTCGAGCGCGTTGAACCCAAGCCATCTCATGAAGCGGCGGGTACAACGGTGGTTGTCCCCTGGATTCCCGCTGGTTCGACGACAACCAGCGGTTATCAATGCAAACTGCAATATCGAGGACGTTATCGGTTGGGTCCCTTGCGCATCTCGACTTCCTTTCCCTTCGGGTTAATGCGTGGCTGGTTCACACAGCCCTACACCGATGAAGTGCTCGTACGTCCTAAACGGGGACAACTTCTGGGGCGTTGGAAAAATCTCATTCAACTGGAACGACAAGGTCTGGCCAAGACAGCCTCGCGAGCCGGCGTTAATGAGGGAGAATTTTACGGGTTGCGAGCTTGGCAACATGGCGACAGTCAACGTTGGATTCATTGGCGAACGACGGCGCGGCTTAATGAACTTGCTGTTCGACAATTTGAACAACAACAAAAGATGACCTTGGCCATCGTGATCGATCTTTGGGAACCTCCGAACACCAAGAAGCCCCACACTCCCGATCCCAATGTTGAGAAGATTGTGAGTTTCGTCGCCACGTTTTTGGAAACCATGTGTCGACAAGGAAACCATCAAATCTCAGTTGCCGTAGCTGGAAGCCAGCTGCGAGTCGCAACTCGAATCCAAAATCGTTCGGTGCTGGAAAGCGCTTTGGACGATCTAGCCATTGCGTCTCCGTCACCAACACCCGATTTGCTGGGAGCATTGGAGCAACTTTTCCCGATTATGGCCGACAATCGCTCTCTGTTGGTGATCAGTAATCGCGAAGCCCGCATGCAAGAATTACGCCCCAACATCAAGGGGGAAAGCCAACGCTCGATCCTTGACAAAGTTCAAGTGCGATGGATCAACGCGGCGAAAGGTGAACTAGATCCATTTTTCAAAATGGAGGAATCATGATCGAAAAATTTCGCTGGTATTTGGCTATCCATTTTGCCATCCTCGGTGTGATGACGGCCTTCTTGGTATCGATCGATGAAGGGACGCTGAGACTCCCCCTCCTGATGATCGTTGCCACGATCACATCGTTGATCTTCACCGACCGCCTCGAATGGTTTCAACTGCATCGATACCTTGGCTACATCGGCATGATTTTGGGGGCTGGCTTAGCCCTGTTTAACTTCTTTACACCATCCGACTCAGGACGCTTGTACGCCATTGCGACCATGCTCGCTTATGCCGAAATTGTGCTCTTTCTGCAAAAAAAGAACCAGCGAATTTTTGAACAACTCGGTGTGTTCATTTTGCTCGAACTGGTGGTGGCAGCTCTTCTCACCGACAAAGTTTTGTTTGGACTTTTGCTTATTCCCGTATTGGCCGTTAGCCTTTCGACCATGATCCTTTTCACGCACTACATCGCGTTGGTGCATGAGGGCAAGAACCCGGTGAAGGAAAGGCTTACGCTGGAATATCTATGGAACGTCTTTCTCAACCGCGTACCAGCCGTCGACCCGAACAAGCCCGTTCCCATATCGCTCAAGCCCATTACTCGTGAAGATTGGTCCTCTCGACTGAATCACACGGCCTGGGTACTTCAAGCAGCCCCTTTGGCGATTTCAGTGCTTGGCTTTGCACTGCTGTTCTTTTACCTGCTGCCTCGTACCAATCTGGACAGCTATTCGGTTCCCTCATTTTCAAACCCCGTTGTCGGCTTCACGGAGCAGATGAGGCTCAATCAGTTCGGCGAAGTTCTCCGCAGCGACCAATTGGTGATGCGCGTGAATTTTCGAGATAGCAAGACGAATGAACCCTACGAAATCCAACAAGCACCTTATTTGCGTGGAGTTGTACTGGAAGACTACACGGCGGACCCAATGGATGGTTCCGGAGTGTGGCGGCAAAGAAGAGAAGTAGCAAGCATGTCCGGTATGTCTGGGGTTCCCTTGAGGGATCTTCCTTCGGAACGATTTGTCGCTCCTCGATATCGGCAAACGGGGGACTGGGTCAACGTTCGCTTTTCACTCGAAAGAACAAGCTCTGCATCGTTGTTTTGCGTTGCACCTACTTGCGTGATTTCCGCCCAAGGTTTTCGCCCCCACTTCATTCCTGAAGACTGGCGAATCCACAGCCAAGACTTGGTGGAAGATTCAGCGACGTCCAAGAAAATTAACTACACGATTGGGACCGGTCAGTTTCGCAATGGCTTAGAACATTCGATCGTTCCCGAAGCCTCAGACTATTTTTCCAATGAGTTCTCCGAAACTGTAAAATACAACGGGCTGACGGCGACTCGCTATGTAGCGCTCACACGCGTAGAGACCAAGCGATTTGCGGGCTTAATTGCCCTGGCCGAACAAATAGCGGCCAAGGCCGGTGACGAGGCCAAAACAGCGATGGGATTTGCCCTCAATGTCGAATCGTTCTTTTCTTCCGGTACCGAATATCAATACACACTCGACTTAACCCAACGCCGCGACCAACGCTTGGATGCCATCGAAGACTTTATCGTCAATCACAAGAAAGGGCATTGCCAGTATTTTGCATCCGCCATGGCAATGATGTTGCGAAGCCGCAAGATCCCTGCTCGAATTGTTGTCGGATATCGTCCCAACGAGTTCAATGAATTGGGTAAGTTCTTTACCGTTCGCCAAAACGATGCACACTCCTGGGTCGAGGCATATTTCACCAAGGAACAATTGGCTGAATCAAAACTTTACAGCGAACAAGATACGCTAAGTGGCGGCTGGGTCCGTTTCGATCCTACACCGCCAGGTGATGAATCGAACTCTGGAGGCGTACTCAAACGTCGAAGTGCCGCACCGGACTTCTTTCAAGAGTTTTGGAATCGCAACATATTGGAAATGAATCAAACAAGCCAGAGCGGCACGATCTATGATGCGATCACCGATTCAAATAACCCTTACTCTTCGTCCATTCGCGCATTGCAACGTTGGCTCAATCGATTCGATGCTTCGCAGAATGATCAAGCTATGGAAACTTCGACCGAATGGTTTTCCATCCCAATAGCTGCTTGGATTATTGGCTTAGGTAGCGTTGTTTCTATCGTATCGTGGTTTTCCTATCGTCAGCTCGGCCGAATCGCCCCCATATTCAAAATCCAAAGGTATCAGGCAGACCGACTGCCGGCCACGGTTAAGTTCTTCGAACGCTGCCTACAAATGTTAGCCCGCGTAGGGTTCCGACGAGCCCAATACCAAACGCCCAAGGAACTTACAGCTCAAGCGGTACAGTGGCTCAACGATGTGCATCACCAAGATGCAGCTGCCCAAACTCTTGAACAACTTACAGACGACTACTACAAAATCCGCTTTGGAAACGTCGCAAGTCCAGCGTCCTCGACGAGTGCCTCATCATCTTCCAATGAGACTAGCAGCGCAACGCAAGCTGACCTCGAAGGTAAAGTAGAACAGTTGCACAAAACCCTTAAAGACCTGCCCAAACGCAACACCAATTCATCACACTAAATCACGAAGAAGAATGATCATCACCATTGATGGCCCAGCTGGCGTAGGTAAATCGACGGTTGCCCAACTACTTGCCAAGTCTCTAGGATTTGAATTCCTAAATACGGGGGCCATGTATCGCTGCGCAGCGTTAGCATCGCTGGAAGCGAACATTCCAATCGAACAGGCGGATAAGATTGTTGAGCACGTCAAAACGTTGCGGTTTGAACAGCAAGGGGCAAAGATTCTCTTATCGGGCCGTGATGTCACAGCTCGCATTCGGGAAAGCGATGTCACTAAGCTTGTCAGTCCTATCGCTAGTATCATTCCACTGCGATTGGTGCTGATCGATTGGCAAAAGGAGTTTGCCAACGGCAGAAATATTGTCACCGAAGGTCGCGACCAAGGATCGGTTGTTTTTACCAATGCCGAATGCAAAATATTTCTTACCGCCTCTCCGGAAATTCGAGCTCGTCGCCGAACCGATGAGCTTATCGCCAAAGGTCAGCAGGCAGATTACACTCAGATTTTGCAGGATCAAATCGAACGCGATCAACTAGACGCCAACCGCCCGTTTGGAGCGTTGCGCCCCGCCGAAGATTCGGTGGTAGTTCAAAGCGATAATCTCCCCATCGAGGCCGTTTTGGAACTGCTTTTGCAAATTGCTCACAGCAAAATGCCCTAACCTCAAAAGAAGTACTCCCACCCAATTCACCGCAAATCACACCATGACAACAACATCCAAGAGCAAGACTGAGGAACGCAGAAGCCTTGCACAACGCTTATCGTATGCGTTGTTTCGCATCTTCTCGCGTGTCACGACCGTGATGTGGTTTGAACTGCATGCGGAGGGACGCCACAACCTACCAGAGTCGGGTGGCGGACTTATCCTCAGCACTCATCAAAGTACTCTGGATCCAGTTTTGGTCGGTCTACTTTGCAATCGTCGCCTGAATTATTTGGCCCGCAAAACTTTGTTTAAGAGCCGGATCTTCGCGGCTATCATCCGGCATCTGGATGCGATTGAAATCGACAGGGAAGGGGGAGGCCTCGGGGGACTCAAGGAAACGTTGCAGCGATTGCGGCGTGGTGAACTGGTCTTGATGTTTCCTGAAGGTACAAGAACGAGCGATGGCCAGGTCCAGGATGTGAAGCCCGGTTTTGTGGCTGTTGCTCGCCGGAGCCGCGTTCCACTGATACCTGTGGCTATTGTCGGAGCTTACGATGTGTTGCCCAAAGGAACCAAACTACCGCGTCGTAGAACGATCAAGATTGTAATCGGTGAGAGTATCCAACCAGAGGACATTGCCGATATCGATGACCAGCAGTTGATGAACATACTTCAGAATAGTCTCGACACGTGTCATCAACGTGGCGAAGAGATGCGGAGCTATTGCTCACGCAAAAAGGCCTTGCAAGTTTAACCTGCAAGGCCTTAGTGGACTGTTTCTCGATGACCTTACGCTCAGCGTAAGTCGTTCGTTTAGCGAACAAGACCAAATCGCTCTTTGGGATCTTTCAATCCATGAGCCAGTTTGGAGAGAGCTTCTGTTTCGATTTGACGAACGCGTTCACGGGTCAAACCAAGCTCACTTCCGATTTCTTTTAACGTATGTGGTTGCGTTTCACCTAAGCCGAAACGCATTCGCAAGACGGTTGCTTCGCGGGACTCAAGCGTATCGAGCAACTCGAGTACGGTCTTGAGCACATCATGATCGAGCAACTCTTCATCCGGTGCTTTGAGTCGCTCATCCATAACCATCTCGCCCAACGACCAACCCGATTCGACTTGGTCACTTTGCGGTGTGTTGTTGTAAACCTGAATGGCCTTCTTGATAATCGGCAGCTTTTTCTTGGGCAAGCCAAGAACACGAGCCACTTCTTCGGGCGTTGGTCCACGTCCTAACTCTTCGGTTAGACGGGCCGACGCGCGGCGCCATTTGCTCAACAACTCAACCATGTAAGCCGGAATGCGAATGGTCTTGGCCGAATTGATCAAAGCGCGTTTGATAGATTGTTTGATCCAATAGCTGGCGTAGGTGCTGAAACGCGTTCCCACACATGGATCAAAACCTTCAACGGCTCGCAACAGGCCGAGATTACCTTCTTCGATCAGGTCTTGTAGACTAAGACCTTTGCCCACGTATCCGCGAGCGATATTAACGACTAAACGGAGGTTAGCGCGAACCATACGGTCGCGTGCTCGTACATCGCCAGCATCGATTTGGCGAGCGAGTTCTTGTTCTTCCTCAGCCGAAAGTAAGGCGGTTTCGTTGATTTCCCGCAAATACGTTTCGAGAGGAGACTGTGGCACCGATTCGTCCTTTCCTCGGGTGCTCAATCGGAGGTTTAAGTCCTCGTCGTGATGATCATCTTGATCACCGAGGAACGAATTCAAATAGGCCATGCAAATGCTTCCGAATTTTCT
>JAFLCP010000041.1 GCA_017303505.1 Planctomycetota bacterium
GGCAATAACTTCGGTGGTGGAGCAGCAGGCGCACGTCCGCCTCAACCCGGACTTCGCCCCGATGCAGGGCTGGGCAACAACCGCCCCGGTCTCGGCAACGCTGGTACCGCCAATCGCCCCAACGTCGGGAATCCGGGCAACCGCCCCACCACATTGCCAGGGCTCGGTGGAAGTGGTTTGGGTGGCGATGTCGCGAATCGTCCCAATCTTGATGGTGCCAATCGCCCTAACGCGGGCACACTTCCGGGCCTAGGTGGCAACGCGGAAAACTGGCTCGGTTCTAACTCAGCGATCAACGATCGCGTTGGCAATCGCCCCATGACTCCGCAGCAACGCAACGCTCTCTCGCAAGCTGCCGAAAATCGCCCCGCGAATCTAGATCAACGTCGCAGCGATCTCTCGAACCGTCTCACCAATGCGAATGCTGAAGATTGGCAACAACATCGCAATGACATGGTGGATAATCGCCAAGACTTCCGCGGAGAGAATCGAGAGGATTGGCAACAATTTGCGAATGAGAACATTCAAAATCATGGCAACTGGTACAACGATTGTTGGCACCCAGACGGTAACTGGGATTTCGGTGATGGCTGGAACTACATGTGGAATAATTATCCCGTTGCCAGCGCTTTCGGTGTCACTCGTTGGGGCGTGAATCGCTTGGCCTACGGCTTCGGATATTGGGGATATTACAACCCCTATGCTGTAGCAACTCCTGCCACCTACCAAGTCTATAACTATTCACAACCCATCGTGGATTATTCGCAACCTGCACAAGCCGAAGCAGCACCGACCGATGGCTCCAACGCTCAAGCTGAAAGCCCAAGCAAACAAAAGCTGGATCAATCACGGGCCGCATTCTTGAAGGGCGACTACAACATCGCTCTCAACTCTTGCGAAGATGCTCTTAAGCTCAGCCCGAACGATACCGCCATTCATGAGTATCGAGGCTTAATTCTCTTTGCTTTGGGTCGATACAAAGATTCGGCAGCAGCCGTTTACGCTGTATTAGCAGCAGGGCCAGGTTGGGACTGGACCACCATGAGCGGATTTTATCCTAACTCGGACACCTACACCGATCAGTTGCGTCGCTTGGAACAATATGTGGAATCGAACCCTAAGTCTTCCGATGGAAACTTCTTACTCGGTTATCACTATTTGACGATGGATTACAAACAACAAGCATCCGAAGCCTTTCAGGCAGCTCTTGCATTGACTCCAAACGACAAATTGATCAAGCAAATGGTTGCGTTGACCACACCTCCTGATCCGAATGCGAAGAAGCCTTCGCCGCCATCCTCCGATGTGCCTGCGGATAAAATCATCAGCACCAAAAACATCGCTGGTACTTGGACTGCAAAACAAGGTGATTCTACATTCCAATTGAAGTTAACTCCCGATGGAGTTTTCGATTGGACGTACGGCAAGGGAGATCAGACTCAAACCGTAAGTGGTGTTTACGCCTGCGATAAAAACAATTTGGTGATGAATCCTAATGCGGGTGGCAACATGGTCGCCATCATCAATTTGGAATCTCCAGACAAGTTCAACTTCTTGATGGTAGGTGGAGATCCGAAAGATCCAGGCTTGGAATTTTCCAAGATGTAATCCCCGCTCTCGACGTTATGCTTTTTATTTCAAACGCATAACATAGAAGCTTCAGTCAACACAACAGCCCCGTGCGATCAGCGATCACACGGGGCTGTTTCTATTCACCGATAGCTTGTTATGAGGAATCTCAGAAATTAACAACTTCCCCGCCAGCAATCGTCAACATTTTCATGATAATGTCGCTAGTGACCGTCGCAGGAAGCAACTGCACCGAGCCATCCATTCGACTGATCAACAGCTCTGGACTCAGTTTTAGAACTTGATCAATCGCTTCTGCTCCCTTGACTTCCCAATCCTCAGGCTTCGTCCAAACCACTTCCAGCTCACGCGGTGCTTCAATCATCCAAATCGTATTGGAAGTACCATCCAAAATATCTTTGAAGGCAGGAGGTGCACCAGGTCGACCGAAGAAGCTCTCTTTAGTCAGAGGAGCCACATACGGTGTTTTTCCCAAAGTCGGATCTGCGTTCGGACGAGCGAAAACTCTGGGCATTTCCTTGATGAGCGCGGCGTTATGGGCACTATCCCAAGGTTCATCTAACTTAAACTTTTGATAGAGCTCATTTTGTTCGAGGAATGGCAATATCATCACTCGCCAGCTCAACAGTTTCTTACCGGTTGGGGAAGTAAGTGCCTGTGGTGGAAAGAAGGTAAATGCCGACTCGTGATTATGCAAAGCGAGCGCTAACTGCTTCAGGTTATTCATCGAAGTGTTCTTGCTCGCGGCGTCGGTCAAGCGAGCCGAAATTCCCTTGAAAAATTCGCTGAAATTCTCTTGGTTCTCTAACTCCCATACCGCAGACGTTTCGCGAATCTTGGGCAACACACGTTCGACCTCAACTTGCTTGAGCTCTGCCAACAAAGTGGCGAGATCTTGTTTGAACTTATTTGCTTTTTCCGAGGTATCGAAATCGACAACCGCATTCAACCCTTTGTGCACCACGTTGGAATCAATGCGCAAACCTTCCATTGGAACAAATACCAATAGCAACTTCACCGCAAAAGGTTGCGAAGCTGTGTCACCCACCCCAAGATTCATGGTAATCCTCAGCGCTTCTGCCAATGAGGAGGAAGGGGCGAAGCAAATGGCGTTGCTCTGATTTGCCGAGGCCATCTGCTTTTGCAATCGCTCTAGCTTTGCGGTCGGATGCGCTTGTTTCCTGGTCAAGTCTTTAGGATCTCCAACCAACAGCAATTCGCCATCTTTCACCACCGATAGATTCGCTCTCGATGTAAGCGGCGTAATCAAGGCTTGGACAATGCTCAAGTCGCTCCCTTCCTTGACTTGCAACACGAAGACAGGGGGACGTGACTCCATCAGCGCAGATACGTCAAAGACGCAATAGACCTTGATGACACCTTGTGACTTAAGACCCGCCGCGATGTTTTCGGCAAACTTGTAAGCCGATTCGTCGACTGGGAGATTGTAGGTGGCGAGCAGGCTCGCGATTCCCGACACTTCAAGTTTCTCTACATCGCACCAGGCAACACCTAAGGTCGTTTCTTCGAGGAAAGGTGCCACCACATCGCTGGGTTTCTTGCCTTGCCCCCACACGTTATCGCCACCTATGACGACCAAGCAGCAACACCACATCCACAACCACTGCGTCCACAATCGATTCTGAAACATTGATCTATTCATAACATTCACACCTGCTTTCTATGATTATTTCTTGGCGTTGATTTCAATCAAAAATGGACTTACCCAGTTCACATAAACCGGCGCGATGCCTGGCACTTCACCCTTCAGAGCAACCTCTACAACGTTCTTCTGCTGGGTCGGCTTTACCACCAACTCAAAGGACTTACCGTTGTACGGATTCAGCAATGCGGGTACAGTTTCAAGTGCATCCAATGAATCGGGAAGCGTTCCCGTTTGGTCCACATGCATGCGAATCGCTTCCTTGGTCATAGCACCGTTGAGGATGTAATCGACACGACGAGCCGCATTGCTCACTTGCATGATGGCCGGGAACAACAATCGCGCCACATGACTAGCGAGAGAATTATTGCTGTTCAGCCATTTTTCAAATTCGGCATACTCTTTGGCTCGAGCTTTATCCGCAATCGAATCATCGATAAGGAAATATTTCATGGCTCGGTTACCTTGTTCTCGCATGGTGTCATCGAGATCGATCAACACTAATTGCATTACTGGGTAGTCTTTGAAGCTCTCTGGTTTCCAGCCTCTTTTCAGCAAATTCGCTTTCGCTTCTTCGACGCTTAACGCGCCAACAATACCGACGGTTGCCATAAAGTTTTGATCAACTTCACGGAATGTCTTTTGCATCGATTCCCAGTAAGTTTGCACGGTACTTTCAGGAAGCGGTCCTTTTCGGCATTCTGCTAAAAACGGAAAGACGCGTTCTACGATAGATGTTTCAAGCTCCAGTGCAGGCCGCAAATTGAACATCGGTCGAGGGAGACTAGCCAAGGCCCAATAAAAGTTCGGTGCTCCTTTATGTTGTGCTGCGCGCTGAACCTCGTCAGTGATGATCGCGGTAATCGCGATACCCACCAAGTTATGAATCAACGTGTCGCCAGTGGAAACCAAGTAAGCTAACCGATACCCCGTTCGCGCGGAGCGTGAGAATCCCTCCCAATCACCATCCGCCGCTTGTGCCGCCATCCGCCACCGCAGCAACTTGGCGATATTGCGTGAAATCTGAACCTCTTCGAGAAGGATTGCATAGACATCACTACCTCGCAAATTTCGCAATTGCATATCGAGGTCTTGATGATCGCATAGCGACATCGTTTCTAATTCATCGAACTGCAAACGATATGCTTGCAGAGCATTGCGAATTTCAATCGGGGATGGATCACGGCCCGCCTCTCGTTCACCTTCCCATTTCAAGAAAATCTCATTGAGCTGTTTATTTCTTTCTGTCGAATTAAACGAAACAGCATTACGAAAGAAATAAACTTTGGCATCGCCAGCGATGAGTTCCTGCTCGGACGGCCAAAAACGATATCGCAATGCGGGAATCGGTTCTGGGGCTGATGTGATCAATCGAGCCTTAGTACCTTCATCGACGGCGGGTTTCGGTTTACCGCCATTTCTTAATTCTTCTAACGTCATTGTGGAACCAACTTCGGCAGCCTCTTGTGCAACTGCCGGCTCGGTTTCTTGCGCTGCAAGTTTCTCACTGAAGTGCGTGAGCAGCCCAATACTACACCCAACACAAAATAGGTTGGTCCACCTTCGAAGCCAATTCTGTTTCATTTCTTTCACGTTTCCTTCTCACCTGGAATCGATAATGCCTATTCGTATTTAATCCAACCAAGAATCTTCACTGGTTCGACGCCATTTCAAATTGTCGATTTGCTTCCCACTGGGCTCAACACTTTCTGACATCGTCGCGGCTTGCATATCTTGTCCGCTCGAATCGCTTGTCCCCCAAATCGCTCGCCGATTTCCTCGATAAATAACGGTTCGAATGGAGTTTTCATTCCAATCGAGGGGCAGCACAGACCCAATGATATTTGGTGTTGCTTTCGCTTCGGGACTCGGAAGGGAAACATCACTCTGAAGCTCTTCCTGCGGACTCTGCACGATCTGTTGGTTTGTTTCCCGCTCCATTTGCGGAGCCATGGCTCCGGTGGAAACGAGAAACATGAACCACGATGCCGCGATCCCCACTCCTAATCCACCCCCAAATGAATAGATAAGCGTCCGAAGGCCAGAGCTCCTTTTTTTCTCCGCTATGGTCAACGGAACAAAACCTCTCTGGGCTGCATATCCCGCTTGATAAAAGAGTTCTCGTTCATCGAGTTGGCTCGGCGCAGGAGCAACTTGCCGGAGCAACGCTTCGATATCGCGGAGCTCTGATTCACTCTCTGGATTCTGTGACGAATCATGCATGACACGTCTCTCTTCTACAAAAACGGAATTTGAACTTAGTCTGCGTCAATTAGCACTCGATTCGCAATTTCGTTCGCAAATCGAGAAGGGCGTTCTGGTAGCGGCGGTGGACTGTGGCTGCCGATATCTGCAAAATCTCTCCGACTTGCCGGAAGGTTAATCCACCCCACAAGTGCAGAATGATCACCTCGCGGCTTTCCTCAGTAAGCTCAGTTAAAGCTTGCGAGGCAACCTGCGAATCCAAGCGAGTTTCCATGTCGGCTGCCGCAACCAACCATGTCTCGCGTTCAAAGGCCACTTTGGTTTCGCGATCGATGCGGCGTCGCTTGCTTCGATGATTTGAGATTGCCCGATTGCGGACAACGCGAAACAACCACGCGACAGGATCATCGGGCTTCGGGTCCTCAACCGCCAACCGCAGAAAAGCCTCTTGGACCGAATCTTCATCACTATCCCCCATCGACCGCGCAAGCAGAGCTAGCGAAGCCGATTTCTCGCGCCAGATCTGTGAGAGTTCCTGAGGGGATATGATCATGTTTGGAAACCGACTTGAACCAAGAGCCGCCGTTTGCCGTCACTTAATCCAGACGCCGCCAAAGCGCATCTGTTTCAGAAAATTCGGTGCCGTTAAATCACCGTTGCGTTTCAATAAAGGGATGAAAGCCATAACCCCCATTTACCCCAAACACCCCACCCAACGCCTCCGCCAAGAACAACTAGATTAGGGGGTGCCAGCAAATCCCCGGGGAGAGAACGCCTCAAAACTAGGGAAAATAACAACAGTAAGGATGGGGATAACCTGCTTTTTTCTCGTTTTTTCCACCATGCTAAATCTTATGAAAGGTTTGACACCCAGTTTCCGCCGACATAAGATGCTGGACTGTGCCCCCCCAACTCTACCATACCGATTGAGTAACTCTGGGTGGGTTTTTGGTAAGAGGTAACTTGTCATTTTTTTTATTCATTGCCATGACATCCTACTTCAAACAACTTGTTGCAAACTGCATCGTGTGCCTAGTAGGCATCACGGCATGCACGGTGACGGCCCCTATCGCAAACGCATGGCAAGGAGAGCTGGCGGATCTGATCGAACGCTCAGAGAAATCTGTGGTTCGAATCGAAGTTGAAACGCTAAATGGAAGAAGTCAAGGTAGTGGTTTTGTCGTTGAATCGACTGGAACCATCATTACCAACTATCATGTGATGGCCGGTGCGATTAAAGCAACTGCCGCGTTCCCTGATGATTCTAAATACGATATCACAGGCATCCGGCACCTCGACAAATCGCGTGATATATGCATTTGCAAAATTGGTGGCATCAAGTTGCGAACGCTCAAGTTTGCGTCGAATATGCCGCGCAAAGGCGAAGACGTGATCGCCTTGGGCTCACCTATTGGCTTGTCCTTTACGGCAACCAAGGGTGTGGTAAGCGCGATTCGAAAAGCTCAAGAAATTGATGACGAATTTAACGGCCAGTGGATTCAAATTGACGCCGCATTATCCCCTGGTAACTCAGGTGGTCCTATTATCAACACCAACGGTGAAGTAGTTGCGATGAGCACACTTGCCTCAACTGCCGGAATCCAAAACATTAACTTTGGTATTAGCTGCATTGACATCGAAGCGGCTATCACTAGCACCTCCTCACAATCATGGCGTCCACTCTCCGAAACCACTGGCAAACTCTCCGATGAGATGGAGCAAAAACCTGCGGCGGATGGCATCATCAAACCCACCACAATTCCTCAGGCGCGAATCGCTCAATACATTCAAGAAGGACGCGATTCGTTTGATTTCTTGGTTAAAGGTTTCCGTTCGGAATCCCAACGTTTAGCTCGCGATTTAAAAGAAATTAAGCAAGGTACACCCATCATTCCGAACGATGTGGACAATGGTGAAACGGACATCATTCGTTACACCAATATCAAAACGCGTACACGTAAATGGTATTTCCGAGGTGAGTCCGTAAAACGTCGCGAGACACTTCGTGTCGAACGACTCGCTCAGGAGTATTCGCGAGCCCTTGAAAAGATCAATGGCGAAAACAAAGACGAAGCGTTACACACCCTGCTCAAATACTTCGGACCACCGTTAAATGTTCGAGCGAATAACTCCGTCGGCTTTCTAACGGGCGCTATTGTTCTCCACGCATTCAACGAACACGATGTGATTGTGATCTATGAGAACGTTCCATTGGTTGCTTATGTGGATTCGACCGTTGGTCTCTATCCAGGACAGGAACTTACTCCCGGTGCCTTCTTCGTCGCAGGTACGGCTACGATTCCTTCGTATCGAACAGGCAGCACTGCTTTAACGGTGATTCAGCAAGTTCCTGAAGGAACGATTCGTAGTGCTGTTTTGGGTATCGAAGATGGCTTGGCCTCCAATTCAGGTTCCGGTTTCCGCAACGAAAACAGCAGCGGAAAGATGGCAGACAATTCCTCGAAATCGAAAAATTCTGATGGTAGCGGACTATTCGATGAGCCTTCATCGGATGCAGCGGATGAAGATGATGGAATGCGCACTTGGTACGATCGCTCGGGCGAACATTCGATCATTGCGGTGCTCATCAGCAAAAACGATACGGAGGTCACACTCCGCCGCAAAGACGGAAAAGTTATCAAGGTCCCTTTGACCAACCTTTCCGAAGCAGATCTAAAATACATCAAACGCTAAGCCAATCAGCCTTACGCAGGCTCATTTGCAACCACCAGAAACATCCCAGGGGACTCAGCCGAGTCCCCTTTTTTGTTGCAACGACTCCGCCTCGCTGATGGAGCCAGCACCGCTAAAACCAACGCAACCAGCAAAGCCATACCGAACTCGCAGCTACCTCGTTGAAGAACCACCCATAAGCAGTAAAAAAACAGCTCGGATCGAGTTAAGGAATTCGAATTCCGCTGGTCAAAACGACGGCGCATGGCGTACACTATCGTAGTGACGGCGGAATTTTTGCGGACTATTCACTTCGCAACGGCAACAGATTGTCATCCGCCCCCTATACCAATTTCCAGGGGGTTTGCTAATGATTCGACATTTCCCATCCCTAACGACGACGCTGGCGGTCATTGCGATCGCTTTCAGTTCGATAGCCAATACACTCCAAGCTTCCTGTCCTTTTTGCGCTGCAGTCTCCCAGACTTTGCGGCAGGAAATCGAAGCGATGGATGGGGCCGCTTTTGGAAAGTTTGTACCCGCCGATCCGAAACGTCCAACCGAAGAAGGGATCGGACGATTTGTGATCACGGAAGTTATCAAGGGGACTGAGCTGCTCAAGGTTGGACAGGTCGTTCAAGCTCCTTATTTCGGCACGACAAACTCAGACTCCACTTTCCTGCTTTTGGGAGTTGACCCGCCCGAGTTAATGTGGTCGTCACCACTACCTGTTACGGAAAAAGCTCAAGGTTATATCCGCAACGTCTTATCGCTTCCCAACGACATGACTGAACGTCTGAAGTTCTTCATGAAGTATTTTGAAGACATGGATACGCTTCTGGCACGCGATGCATACGATGAGTTTGCAAACGCATCGTACGAAGAAATCAAAAAGCTCAAACCCGTGATGAACCGCGAGCAACTATTGGGCTGGATTCGCGATACGAGTTTGTCGCCTGATCGCAAACGCTTGTATCTCACGTTGCTTGGTATTTGCGGTGATAAAAATGATGCCAAACTGCTAGAAGAAATGATGCGCAGCACAGACCCTGCACAACGTGCTGGTATGGATGCCATGATCGGTTGCTACCTCACCCTTCAAGGTGCAGATGGTTTGGCGTTGATCGAGGAACTGTTCCTCAAGAATAAGAAGTGTGAGTTTCCCGACGTATACGCAGCCATCATGGCTCTGCGGTTTCATGGAACCGATGGTGGCGTGATCGAACGCACCCGAGTGGTTGGTGCAATGCATTATGTGCTCGATCGCCCTGAACTTGCTGACTTGGTCATCCCCGATCTAGCCCGTTGGGAAGATTGGTCACAAATCGATCGCTTGGTAACCCTCTTCAAGACATCCGACGAAAATACCAGCTGGGTGCGTGTACCAGTCATCAATTATCTTCGCAGCTGTCCTCTGCCCGTCGCTAAAGAAAAATTGGCAGAATTGGAAAAGCTGGATCCTGTAGCTGCCAAACGGGCCGCAACATTTTTCCCGAACACAACTCCGGCCCCTGCTCCAGGTAAGTCGGACTCTTCCAGTGTGAGACCGGGTCGCGACTTTACGGGAACCGGCACACAGTATGCACTTGCCAAAGTCCCGTCCACGGACGATATCCGCTTACTTCCACCGAAGCAGTGGGTGGCGAGCACAGATCATGAAGTTTCAGCAGGGAGTTCTCCCTACATGAACCCTTTTACGGCTTTTAGCGTAACCGCAATGGCTGGAACCACTCTTTGGTTGGTCATGTGGCTGACCATTTCTGGATTCCATTCGAAATCAAATTAGATCGAACTTCTTGGTACCGAGCACGAACCATGTCTGCAGTTACCGTTGATAATGCCCCACAAGCTGCCCCATCATGGACGGACAATGGAAGCGATGCACCGTATCGGACTGTAAGTCGCGCTGCGGTCTTTTCGATGATTCTTGGTGTGGCGGGAATCGCTTCTCTTCTATCGCCATGGATGGTCGTGATCCCCATCTGCGGGTTGATTTGCGGAATCGTTGCCTTAGCGAACATCAAACGTTACCCGCTGGAGTTGTCGGGGACCGGACTAGCCAAATTTGGTTTAGCGGTGAGTGGACTTTTGATGGTCATCGCTCCCAGCTACCACACCACCATTTATTTAACCGAAGTTCCAGACGGCTACGAACGAATCTCATTCTGGTCCTTATCGACCAAGAGTTATGAACCCGATTATCCACCCGAGGATGCGCTGAATCTCAATGGTAAGCCCATCTTCATCAAAGGCTACATTCACCCAACTTCGGTAAGCAGCAGCAAAGCGAAGAAGTTCATTCTTATTCCTGACTTAGGAACATGTTGCTTTGGCGGTCAACCTCGCTTAACCGATATGATCGAAGTAACGTTGTCAGGCGACCAAACGGTAAGACCGTCGCTGCGACAAGTAAAAATTGCAGGTGTGTTAAAAGTGGACACCTCGCTGAAGCCGGTGAAGGAGTTGCAGGGCGTCTTCTACCAACTCAAGGCGGACTATTTCCAATAGTCGTCCATAACAAACTTACTGTTGTCAACGGAGTTACGAAATGTCCCAACCTCCCTACGCTGCATCCAAGAATTATTGGGTCGCGCTAACGTTGTTGGGAACCGCTTTTTTGTCTGCAGCTAGTACTACGGGTGTAAGCTCGATATCGCTAGCCCAAGAAGGTAAACCGCCTGGACAAGAGACGGAAAAACCCAATGCGGACTCACCTGCCACGGACGCCCCCAAGACAGATAAGGAAGTGAAGCCTGCTACCGACACAACGCCACCACAGGGGGAAGATCGAGCAGCAGCCACACGAGGTCAATCACGTCCCTTGCCAACAACTCCTGTCGATGATCGCAGCGCACGAACAGCCGCGAAATCAAAAGGCGATATCACCTTTGATGACATCAAGTTCGACATCGAAAAAGATGGACTTTTCGAACGAAAAATGCTCACTGAAGAGATTGAAAACTTACACAAAAAGACCGTTCGATTGCGAGGCTACATTCTGCCCGCCTCCGTCTTCCAACAAACGGGCATCAAAAAGTTTGTGTTGGTTCGCGACAATCAAGAATGCTGTTTTGGTCCCGGCGCAGCGTTGTATGATTGCGTCATGATTGAAATGGCGGAAGGTAAATCAGCGAACTTTACCACTCGACCTGTTGCCGTGCGTGGTACATTTATGATCGACAGCGAAAGCTATCAGTATCCTGACGGCGGACATTATGCGATCTACAAGATGATTGCGACCGAAGTGAAGTAATTGACTTTACGGTATGTCTAACCGCTTCTGCCCACTACTGGGATAGCTGTTCCAATTGATCTAGCCACGCTCGAACGCTCGCATCGCTAGGCATGCGCCAATCTCCGCGAGGCGAAAGACTTACACTTCCCACCTTCGGTCCATCGGGAATACAACTGCGTTTGAATTGATTCTGGAAGAACCGCCGGTAAAACATCCGTAGCGACTCGACAATCTCTTTTCGTTGATAGACGCGACTAAAGTGGGCCTCCTCTGCCAAAGCCACAATCTTCGTGGGTGCGTAACCATATCGAATCATGCTATGCAGAAAGAAGTCATGCAGTTCATAAGGCCCCAACACCGCTTCGGTCGATTGTTGGATTTCCCCTTTAGCCGACGGTGGGAGTAGCTCAGGTGAAATAGGGGTCGCCGAAATGCTGTGGAGAACTTCACGAATCTCGCCCGTGAATTGATTCTCAGCCACGAAGTCAATCAAAAAACGCACCAGTGTTTTGGGTATCGACGCGTTGACATTGTACATCGACATGTGATCGCCGTTATATGTCGACCAACCCAGTGCACTTTCGCTTAGGTCACCCGTTCCCAGCACAAATCCACCGCTCATCAACAACAGTGTTCGCAAGCGAGCTTGAACGTTTTCGAATACCAAATCATGCCGCTCTTTCTCTGATAATTGCTGAAGTTTGGTTTGCACTTGCTCCATGGTGCAGCCGCTCAAATCGAGTCCAAACGGTTTATGCCCCAGTGCGGAAAAAGTATTGAGCGCCAATTCCCGGATATCTTGTTCATGCGAGGTGATGCCAAGCAGCTTCATCAATTGTTTAGCATTCTCGAGCGTGCGATCGGTGGTCCCAAAGCCAGGCAAGGTCCAGCCCACAATCCGCTGCGGTGATTGACCGAGATGACTTAGCGTTTTACAAGCGACCAACAACGCCAATGTACTATCAAGTCCACCCGAAACACCAATCTGTAAAGGCAAGTGGTTCGGCAATTGTTGTAAGCGTTTCGCCAAGGCAGCGCATTGGATTCCAAAAACTTCTTCGCAGCGAGCCTTCAAAATGCGCGGATCTTTGGGCACAAACGGATGAGCGTTAATGACTCGTTTCACGTCAGCGGGGTGAGGTTTTAATTTCAGAGGTATGCGTTTGGTGGGCTGCAGTGCATCCGTTCGGCTTTGATGAAAAGTCCCTTGGATTCTGCGATCATGATCCATTCTTTCGATATCGATATCTGCAGTGACGAAGCCACCGTCCAATGGGAGTGGACCACCATCTCCTACTCGTGAAGATTCGGCCAACACAGTGCCGCATTCTGCGATAAGCGAATGTCCACCGAACACGACATCGGTGGTCGATTCGCTGGGCCCCGCACTGCAATATGCATACGCGGCCAAACATCGCCCCGATTGGCTCGCAACCAAATGGCGCCGCCACTCCGCTTTACCAATCGTTTCATTGCTCGCCGATAAGTTGAGCAATACGTTCGCTCCGGCGAGAGCTTGCAAGGAGCTGGGAGGTATGGGCATCCATAGATCTTCACAAATCTCGACGCCGATGATGACACCTTCGTCTTCGAGCAGCCAATCGATACCGAAATGTGTCGAGCCATAACCTTCGATGTACACTTCAGCAGGCTCGCGACCATCGGCAGCATGAAACCAACGAGCTTCGTAGAATTCTTGGTAGTTGGGAAGATATTGTTTTGGAATGATGCCGAGAATTTCTCCCGACTGCAAACAAGCAGCAACGTTGTACAGTTTACCACCGATGCTAAAAGGAAAGCCAACGACAATCAGACTTGAATTATGGCGAGTCGCTTTGAGCAATTGAAGCAAACTTGTAAGAGTTTGATCGAGCAATACGTTTTGAGCGAATAAGTCACCGCACGAATAGCCCGTTAAACACAACTCGGGAAAGAGAAGAATTTGGCTATCCGAGTGCTTTTCACAGGCCGCCAATATCGCTTGTAAATTGGCAGCAGGATCCCCCACGACAACCACGGGGCTTACTGCAGTAACTCGAACTAAACCCGAAATGGACATCTCTTTTCCTTTCGTAACCTCGGCTCGATGGGCTCAGTTGGTTATTTGACATCCTAAGCGGTTTCCCTTGTAGCCCTGAGACCGCTTCTTGGCAAAGAAACTTGGGTGTGCCAGATACCAACGCACTGTCCGCGCTAACCCTTCTTTCCACGAGATCTCTTTCTGCCAGCCTAATGCATCGTGCAGTGGTTTTCCCGACATCGCATAGCGAATATCGTGACCTGGCCGATCTTCTACATGCACTACCTTAGACGTTCGTTTCGCAATTACACGATTCGGGGACATTTCCTGCAACGCTTTTTCTAATTCGTTCGCAAGCTCATTCACCAAATCGATGTTGCGTATTTCTTCACCACTGGTGATGTGGTACACACTGCCGACCGTGCCGCGATTACCTATCAATAGCAAAGCCGCTGCGTGGTCTTCGACATAAACCCATTCTCGTGACTGAAGGCCGTTTCCATAAACGGGAAAATCCTCACCTTGCATTCCTTTCCATAGCATTAGAGGTATCAGTTTTTCTGGATACTGATAGGGCCCGTAGTTGTTGCAACTGTGTGTGAAAATAACTGGAATGCCGTAGGTTTTCCACCACGCTCGCACCAAGTGATCGGCAGCCGCTTTGCTCGCCGCATACGGTGAGTTCGGTTGGTAAGGCGAGCTCACTTCAAAATGCTCGTGCTCACCGATACTTCCATAGACTTCATCGGTCGAAATCTGCACGAATCGAAATTGGGCTTGGTCAGCGTGCGTGAGAGATCGCCAATATTTCCGCACCGCCTCAAGCAGTACGGCAGTGCCTGTGATATTCGAAGTCACAAACTGCAATGGATCATCAATCGAACGATCGACATGAGTCTCAGCAGCTAAGTGCAATATCAGAGTTGGACAAAAGGTGGCGATAAGCTCCTCGACGGCCGATTGCTCCAACAAGTCGAATGTGTGGAGCTGCACGCGAGGCACCCCATACGCTTCTTCAAGGGCCTCGATGTCCGCCGAATAAGTCAATTTATCGAGGATAGCGATATCTGCTGGCGTGTGTCGGTAAAGAGCGCGAACCACTGCCGAACCGATGAACCCACATCCACCAGTTACGAGAACGCGTTGATGGAAAAAGATATCCTTCAATGCCGCCACAATTTCCTCATTCTCCATCCGGTCTGCAAAGGGAACTTTGCAATGCTCGATAGTCCCCAGTACTGAATATTGTTATCCTAATTCATGCACGTATCCCCGTCACTCCGCCAGGTTAGGAAAACCGCATGTCGAAAATGCCAGATTTCTCCGTTACTGTTCACTCCATGGACGCTAAAGGATTTCAAGCGGACCTGATGTGGGAAGGTAGTTCGTCGCCATTTGGTCGCTTTTGCGCTCATGAAGTTGAGCCAAAATCACAGGATGCGACTTTATTTGTGGTAACCGATGGGGTAACAACTTCGCCGCAAATCTTGACCCATATCGTTGAACACATGGCACGACTCATGTTGGCCGAATTGGATACTGGGCTCTCCGCATGCACCGTTTTTCAACGGGTCGATGCTCCGAATCCCCCCATTCCAACTGAAACGCGACATATGCACATATCGCTTTCGGGGGAAATCGAACAAACCCATCGGCTCATCATTCGATCGCTTTCCAAGGAGCACCTCGAAAAAGAGGACTTTGATCCCAAAAATTACCGCAACGTGGCGGTGGCGGAGTGCCTGCTCAATGCCCAAACGCCGCAAGTCACCATCATCATGCAAGACGCCAGCTTGATGTCCGAAACAGAATCCGAAGGGCTCGCACGTTGGTTAGCCAAAGTCATGAAATGGCCTAAAGAGACCTCAATCGACATCCTGCGAGGAATTTTTGTGGTTCAGTTTCAGGCAGAAACAGATCAAGAAGCCAACGAACCACCTCAGAAACTTTAACCGCTTCGTAGCGTTCGGTTGTCCTACTCGTCATAATTGGGGCATAGCTCGTCGGGTACTCGCACGCCCCCTCCCTGCCGGTTAATTCTCTTTACCCATTTGCTTCTTCCCGCCCAAGGTTTGCCATCGTGGACCCTTCGAAAACTGCAGAAGTTCGAAAACAGATGCTGCAGATCGAGCAGAACTATCGCGATACATGGAAACCATCGAGTACCCTCGTGATCGCGACCTTGGCGAGCGCACTTCCCGCCTCAAATCATGACGAGATGCTGGTGCGCTTGATTCAAATCGACATGGAGCTCGGCATCACCCAATCGCGTCGGCCAACACGGCACGGGATTCCAGCCGCATCCGTAGAACCCTTCGACTCCCCTGAACTCGATGATGATGAAGACGATCGTGTCACACCACGCATCGAGCTGTATCTGCTTCGATTTCCACAATTGCGAGAACGTTGGGAGTGGCTAAGCCAACTGATCGTTTTTGAATTCACGCTGCTCTCTAAAGGCATTCATTATCGACCGATCACCTACTACTGCGATTCATTTCCCGAATACGCCACTGCGATTGATGATTTGTTAAAACGAATCGAAGCTAACTTACAAAAGCATGCCTCCACAATCGTGTCGTATCGGGGAAGAACGAAACCCAACGACTCCACCATTGTCGCTTCAAGTGAAGATGTCGGAACCACTTGGACATTACCACGAACGTTAGGACGTTACTACCTCCTTTCCTTTGTAGAATCCGGTGGCATGGGTAATGTTTTTCGTGCCCTCGATATGCGACGCGGTACACTGGTCGCCATAAAAGTGATGCGACGCGACGATACCTGGAGCATCCATCAGTTCAATCAAGAGTTTCGCACCTTAGCTCAAATCCGCCATCCACATTTGGTTCGAATGTACGATGCCTTTAGCGAAGGTGGACTGCGGTATTTTTCCATGGAACTCATCTCAGGTAGCGACCTAGGACGGTGGGCACAGGAGAATCGCAACAACCGTCACTACTATGAACGCTTGCGACTCTTTATTCGCCAGTTGATCAGCGTCATACATCATCTGCACCAAAAAGGTGTTGTTCATCGCGATATCAAACCGAGCAACATCCTATTGCGTTCGCCACGTACGGTTGTGCTGCTCGATTGCAGTCTCGCTCAACGCTGGCCGCTTCCCTCAGCCTCAGAATCCTCGGTTGCAAGTGAAGATGTCGTGGGCACGTTATGTTACATGGCCCCGGAAGTTCTTCGCCGTAAGCCTGCCATTCCGGCCAGCGATTGGTACAGCCTGGGCGTCTGTTTATTTGAACTCCTCACCGGAGAATTCCCCTGCCCTAAAGACGATGACGACCAAGAACAAAATTGTGAGATTGACTCAAGCCTCCAAAAACTTGCTCCGTTAGCCCCGAACGATTTGCGTCAGTTGTGCCAAAGCCTGTTGCGTTACGATCCGTCTGATCGCCCCACCGGTGCCATGATCGCGCAAGTAATGGGGGCGCCAATCACCGAACCAACTCGCACTATCCAACCCATCATCGGACGAGGCCCCATCCTTGCAGAAATCCGAGCCGCGCTTAGCTCTACGTCGCCGACCGATCGCTTTACGGTTATCTATGGCGAACCAGGTATCGGGTTATCCGCCATCCTCAACTTGGTCTCAGGATACCTTGCGTTTTCCGACAATAATTTAGTGCTCAAATGCCGTAATTATCGGGAAGATAAAACACCTTACAGCATCATTTCGCAACTGCTACCACAATTGATCGACCGCCTTCGTTTGATAGATCGAATGGAATGGTACGCAACATTCTGTCGCTATGCTCCCATTATCGGGGCCCATTTCCCAGAAGTCCTCATCGACGACCGCATCAAAGATAACGTCAACTCCGATACGACACTTGCTGATGCCCTGAACGCGATCATACAACTGATCGAAGAATTGAGCTGTCAACGCGTCATCATTCTTGTGATCGACGATCTTCAATGGTGCGACCAAGACAGTATCACGTTTATCACCTCACAACTACTCAAATCGCCGAAGTTTCGAGGCCGTATTCTAGGTTCGTTCATTTGCACGTCGGCCCGTGGTACGGATGATACGCACGACATTTCTAAATCTTGCGATTTGTGTAACCTAGAACAACTAGATGGCGTGCACTCGATCTTCATTCCGCCACTCAAGATCGACGATATGCGACGCCTCCTCTCTGAATTGACCATTTCAGCGCAAACCCGAAACGAACGGCAACTGCAAGATATCTTCAGTGCGGCCAATGGGAATCCATCTCGCCTCCAACATATCGCCCGCTATGTGGCCTTCAACTTTGAACGCCCTAGCGACTCATCCGCAGAATATCGCAATTCGATCAACCGTTGGCATCAGGCAGAGTTGGATGCTCTTGGCAAAACGGCCCGCAAAATTACTCAGTTCTTGGCCTGCTCAACAGAAGCCTTAAAACTGGTAACCCTCGAACGACTTCTTAAGACCCACCCAGACGAATTACAGGCGGCGCAGGAAGAGTTAGAAGAAGCTCGCTGGATTGTCTCCACGGAAAGCAGTGACGGAATCGCTTTGTGTTTAGCGGATCCCAACCTTCGCCCTATTATTTTGGACACATGCTCCCCAGCTCTTGTCAAACGTCGACACCAACGTTTGGCACAATGTTTGATTACTCTGCACGATAGCCCTTGGCTGAGGATCGGCTTTCACTACCAAGCCTGCGGACGCCACCACAAGGCATTAAGCGCTTACCGAGAGGCCTTACGGCACGCCAAATCGGACCAGGAAAAGGTAGCTGCCCACCAGGCTCTAAACCAACTGGCAGCCCAAAACCCCACTACTTAGCCCACTTTTTCGCGTTTCTGGGCGAATCTCTCTTGTGATTCTATAGAATTCTCCATAGATTCTATAGAATCCAATCCGATGTATGAGAATGTGACCACACTCGGTTGCGACTAAACAGTACCTCATGCTCGCCGAGCCCTTTCTGATCTCTATCTACCGACGTCCCCTCCCATGGCCTCGACTGTACCATCCAAGACCAACGACCATGGCTCGAAACGGAGCCGAATCGTTCAAGAATTGTTGGCACAAATTGTGCAAGGCAAAATCGCCGCCGGGACTCGCTTAATTACACAGAGCCTAGAAAAAGAGTTTCAAACCAGCGCCACTCCCATCCGTGAAGCGTTGGCGGAACTCGCCGGCATTGGCATCATCGAACTGCTTCCCAATCGTGGCGCTACGGTTCGCGAAGTCACTCGTCGCGACATCAAAGACATCAGTCAAGTTCGTCGCGCCCTGGAATGTGAAGCCACCCGGCTCGCCGTGGGAAAAATTGATCGCCACGAATTGCTCGCCCTGAAGAAAGAACTTCGCCAACTCGCTTCCAAAACCGATTCAGGCAAACGTTTTACCAATCAAGCTCAAAAGATCGACAGCGAACTGCACGACCTCATTGCCAACAGTTCCGGCAATCAACATTTGATCCGCGAATTGCAGCGATTCGCTCTGCTCTTTCGTTCGTTCCGAGACGCGTCATGGGCTAAAGCGTCTCCCGCGATTGAACGAGCTCGACTGATCGAGGAAGCTGCCGAACATGAAGCGATTGTCGATGCGTTGATCGAAGGGGATCGCAACCTCGCAGTGAAAACAATGCGAACGCATATCCAATCATCCGCTCGATATTGGATGACCTCGCGCCCTGACAAGCGACAAAAGAGCGAATAACGTCCAGAAACTTTTAACGTACTCTATCTCTCCATATCACCAACGAGTTCAAACATGACTACTAAACAATTTTCTGTGATTCCAACCGAAGATGAACTAAAAGCGATTGGCCGCGATCTTCGCTTTCACCCAACTCATAATGATCAGCCAAAAGCTCTAACCAAGCAACAGATCGAGCATTTCAACCAAAGCGGTTTCGTAGCGCCGCTGGATGTATATTCGGGCGCAGAAATTCAAGAGATCCGAAATTATTTCGACGACCTACTGCAACGCGTGGTGGCTGCAGGTGGCAACAGTTACTCGATCAGCTCGGCACATTTGCGATATGGTCCTGTTTATGACATTCTCACCAATCGCAAGATTGTCGATTATGTCTCCGATTTGCTGGGTGAGAATGTGATTGCCTGGGGTTCACACTTCTTTTGCAAAATGCCGCGAGACGGCAAAGCTGTGGCTTGGCATCAGGACGCCAGCTACTGGCCACTTACACCTTCTAAAGCCGTCACGGTGTGGTTAGCCATCGACGATGCTGATATCGAAAACGCTTGCATGAAATTCATTGCAGGCTCACACCATTTTGGTCATCTCACTTATCGCGAAAGCTCGCCTGCCGATCATAACGTGCTCAATCAATCGATCGATAACCCTGAGCAATATGGCGAAGTGGTAATCGACGAACTCAGGGCAGGACAAGTTTCGATTCATAGCGACCTGTTATTGCATGGATCGGAAGCGAACGATTCCGATCGCCGCCGCTGTGGCTTGACGCTTCGTTACTGTGCCGCAGATGTGCACGCTGCTCTCGGTTGGAACGAAAAAGGCGTACAAGTACGTGGCCAAGATACAAAGGGGCACTGGAGCAATAACCCTCGCCCTGAAGGTCGCTAAGGTCCCGCTTTTATCGCCAATAGCATTAAGGCAATTACCGTTGTAGGCGCAGTCGCAGGGCGTTGCCTACAACGGATAAGCTACTGGCAGCCATCGCTGCGGCGGCTAACATAGGACTCAGTGTCCAGCCTGTCCATGGATAAAGGGCACCTGCCGCGATGGGGATCGCAACCACGTTATACATCAGCCCCAACATTAAATTCTGCTGGATGTTCTGAACGACTTGGCGGCTCAATTGAACCGCCGCCACGATTCGCCTCAAATCTCCTTCGAGCACAGTGATATCGCTGGCTTGTTGTGCAAGGTCTGTCCCCGAGGCCATTGCGATTCCTACGTCAGCAGTCGCCAATGCTGGTGCATCATTGACTCCATCACCAACCATAGCGACTCGCTTTCCACTATCCTTCAACGCTTTAATCTCATCGCGTTTCATTTCCGGTGAAACTTCACTGCGGTATTGCTTCACACCGATTCGCTGAGCCAAAGCCTCTACTGCGGATGCGCGATCGCCACTAAGCAAATAAAGATCCATGCCTAAGGCGGCAAGCTGTTGTATTGAACGAACTGCAGTTTCGCGAGGTGCATCGATGAGTTCAAAACAGGCAACGACCTGATCGTCAACTGCGAGCCAAGATTGCGACGCTTCTTGATGACTGGGGGTGGCTGCTTGATCCGACGGCCAAGCGGTAGTCGGTAACCTAGAGCGTAGCCATGCTTCTTTGCCGATGGCAATTCGCTTCCCTTCGATGATGCCCTGCGTACCAGCTCCTGCCAAGATCTCTCGATTCGCGACCGCGAAGATATCGGTGGGTGATGCCTTAATTTCAGCCCGCGCAAATTTGGCGATGGCTTGAGCGATGGGATGTTCGCTCGCTTGTTCCAGAGCCAACGCATATCGCAAAGCAAGTGTTCTCTCATGGCCGGGCTGGAGGCGACAAGAGACCACTTGAGGCTTGCCTTCGGTCAAAGTCCCGGTCTTATCAAACACAATAGTATTAACCGTGGCGAGTTTTTGAAATACTTTGGCGTCCCTCACCAAATACCCCTCGCGAGCCGCTCGCCCCACGCCCACGATAATGCTCATTGGTGTTGCCAAGCCTAAAGCGCATGGACAGGCGATGACCAACACGGAGAGCGCCGCCAAAAATGCGTAAACGCCTTTTGGATCGGGCCCCAACCACCACCAACCGACAGCGGCCAGCAAAGCCACTGTCACCACAGCAGGAACGAAATAGGCCGTAACTCGATCCACCGTATCTTGGATTGGGGCCCTGCTCCGCTGAGCGTTTCCTACTCGCTGAATGATTTGAGCCAAAATGCTTTGCTGCCCCGTCGCAACAACTCGTCCTTTCAGAACGGCGACATGATTGACAGTTCCCGCAATGAGACGATCGCCAACAACTTTAGTCACTGGCAGAGATTCACCGGTCAATAACGATTCGTCGACTTCGGAAGTACCTTCTTCTAAAATCGAATCTGCGGGAATGGCTTCTCCCGGCTTAATCAATATGCGGTCGTTCAACTTCAAATCTAACGGCTCGACATCTTCGATATTTTCACCTTGAAGACGATGAGCCGACTTAGGCAACATGGTAACGAGTCTTTCCAGATCGCTCCCTGTTTTTTTGCGGGCAGAACCTTCGAGCCATTGTCCCAACATCACGAGTGCCACGATCACGGCGGCCGACTCGAAGTAAACTGGAACATGCTCGGCGTGTTGCAGCGAATGCGGAAACCAGTGGGGAACCAACAGATAGAGCAAACTCAAAAGATATGCAGACCAAGCACCTAAACCGATCAATGTGAACATGTTGGCTGAATGATTTTTGAGTGCCCCAAATCCACTTTGCCAATACGGCCACGCGATGCACATCACGATGGTAGTCAGTGCGCATTGCAACCAAGTCGATAAACTTGGAGACCAGAGTCGATCGAGAGGAACACCAACCATCGGCAACATGGCCAGAAGAAAGACAGCGGTTGCCAAGATCATGGCGGTAAGAACCTTGATTCGAAAGCGACTTTCGGCCCGTCGCTCCGCTTCATCTGCAGCAGGATCGTGGAAGTTTGGATTGCGTTCCAAGACCATCCCGCACGTTCCACAATATCCGGGCGCGTTGCTTTCTTCACCTGGGCACATGGGACAAAAGTAAGCGCTGTTAGCGGATGGGATTACATCGTGGGCTGCTCCTGCTCCACAACAGCTGTGTGCCGCTGGGGCATTGGTCGCACCGCAACAAGCAGGCTCCGCTGGTGCCAACTCCGTTAATACGGGCAATAACTTAGCGTTGGCTTTGGATGGCATGCTCAACGTTACTAGCGTCGGTTCTATTTTGGCACCACCGCTCAAAAAACGTTCTTTGCATTTCGGACAACAGAAATAGTAAGTCGTTCCCTCTTTCACTGCCTGAATGGCCGTTGCCGTTTTCACAGTCATGCCACAAATGGGATCGATGGCGGTTTCAGATTTTGTGGGCATAAGAGACTCTCCAGCCCGAAACTATTTTTTGGCAGCGATAAAGAAACCTCCCGCCAACAAACGTTCCGTTGCAGTATTCTTCCGAATGTAATCGGCGCTTTGAATGTTCAGATAGCGCACCTCGTCGACCGTTAACCCTGCTTGTTGCAAATCCTTTTTCAAACGCCCTATGGAAAAACTATGCAAGAACATTTTGGGGAGACCGCGATAAACATAGATGCGATCGCCCCATTCCCAATGTCGATCATACCACGCTCGAAAATAACTTGCAGCCAACCAGCGTAGGCCACCTGGATCGCGGAGTGAGGACCAGATGTTGTGAACGTGCAACAAGAACTCGCCACCTGGTTTCAGGACGCGTTGAATTTCTCGTAAAGCTCGCTGGCGGTACTCACCCCCTTTGATCATCCCAAAGCTACTAAAGAGACAGATAGCCACATCGATCGATTGATCGCGAAGTCCTTCCATATGGACTAGGTTCATTCGCAAACAATGATAGGGATTCTCAAACTGTTTCAACTTGGCTGCAGCTTCTTCGAGCATGTTTTGGCTCATATCGATCGCCAGAAGATGTGCGCCGGTGGGTGCTAGCGCGGTTAAGGCGCGTGCGGTACCGCACCCCAAATCGGCGAGGATGGGTCGGGGTGCATTGGGGTTTGTGGCGAGGTTACCAAAAGCACTATTTCGTTGCAGTCTTTCCTGAACCCACTGGACATCGAGCTTAAGCAAGGGGTGGTCTTGGAAGTAGTTGTCATAATCCGTGGCGATGGATTTCAGACCGAAATAGTCCCAAGTTCCGCGGCTCACCCCTTCGGGCAATTGCCATTCCGGACGATCTGAATCGAGCACGGCTGAGATTCCTCAAATGACGAAAACGTTAGAAAACCAGGGAAAAATGGGCATTTTTGCGAGTCGGCGGGCGACCATTGATGCGTCGTTGCCGGTTTTTGACATCCAAAGTATAATCGGCAACCGATTTGTAGTCAGAACCCTATTTGATACTGATGTACAGGGAGTGGAACACGCGTGGCAATTCGCATTGGAATTAACGGTTTCGGACGCATTGGGCGTTTGACGTTTCGCAATCTTATCGCTCGATCGAGCGAATTCGAAGTTGTTGGTGTCAACGATTTGACCGACAACAAAATGTTGGCAACGCTGTTGAAGTACGACAGCATCCACGGCCGCTTTGACGCGGAAGTTGGATACGATGAAAACCATCTCATCGTCAACGGCAAGAAGATTTTGGCCCTTGCTGAAAAAGATCCATCCAAGTTGCCTTGGGGAGCTAACAACGTTGATATCGTGATCGAGAGCACCGGTATCTTCACCGCTCGCTCCAAAGATGGCAAAGCGGGTTATGACACTCACTTGCAAGCTGGTGCCAAACGCGTTGTGTTGAGCGCTCCTGCCAAAGACGGTGCTGACCTCACTTGCGTGATCGGCGTTAACGACGACAAACTCACCAAGGACATGAAGTGCATCTCGAACGCAAGCTGCACCACCAACTGCTTGGCTCCGATTGCTAAGGTTTTGCATGAGACCTTTGGTATCGAAAGTGGTTTGATGACCACCGTGCATGCTTACACCAACGATCAACGCGTTCAAGACTTGCCTCACAGCGATCCCTATCGTGCTCGTGCAGCTGCTTTGAACATCATCCCAACCACCACGGGTGCTGCATCTGCAGTAGGCTTGGTCGTTCCCGCCTTGAAGGGCAAGTTGACCGGTATTTCGATGCGTGTACCTGTAGCAACAGGTAGCGTGGTTGACTTGACCGCGAACTTGGGCAAAGAAGCAACTTCGGCAGATATCAATGCTGCTATGAAGGCCGCTGCTGAAGGTCCTCTCAAGGGAATCCTCAAGTACACCGAAGATCCAATCGTTTCTTCGGACATCATCGACGACCCACACAGCTCGATCTTTGCAGCCGACCTCACCGAAGTACTCGGTGGCAAGGGCAAGTTGGCGAAGGTCATCAGCTGGTACGACAACGAATGGGGTTACAGCTGCCGCACCGCCGACTTGTGCGCTTTGTTGAGCAAGTTCCTCTAATCGACTGATTGATCTAGACGTTTGGGGTGGGAGAGTCGTTTAACCCGTACGCCGAAGGCTAGGCCCGCGCCGTTGAATTCGTCAGCGCAGTAATCTTATTCGTTTACTTGCGTGTCGAGGCTCTTTTCTGAAGCCCATTGCTCACCGCACGTGCATTGGGCTTTCTCGACTCCGGGATTTGGAATGATGCGGTTTCGGTCCCACTGGTTTCACGCCAGTGGGACGATTCCTTGCAAGAACACGTACAAGTGTACTTGAAAGACCGTCATCGTTGACGTCGAGTCAACTCGTGACGGGAAGCGGAATCGTTTAACCCGTACGCCGAAGGCTAGGCCCGCGCCGTTGGATTCGTCAGCGCCGTAATCTCATTCGTTTACTTGCGCGTCGAGGTTCTTGTCTGAAGCCCATTGCTCACCGCCACGTGCATTGGGCTTTCTGGACTCCGGGATTTGGAATGATGCGGTTTCGGTCCCACTGGCTTCAAGCCAGTGGGACGATTCTTTGCAAGAACACGTACAAGTGTACTTGAAAGACCGTCATCGTTGACGTCGAGTCAACTCGCCGACAGGAGGCGGAATCGTTTAACCCGTACGCCGAAGGCTAGGCCCGCGCCGTTGGATTCGTCAGCGCCGTAATCTCATTCGTCTACCAGCGCGTCGAGGCTCTTTTCTGAAGCCCATTGCGCATGGCCACTTGGCTCGCACCCAAAAAAACAAGCATCCCAAGCTTTAGAGTACCGTCTCGCAATAGGAATGCTGCTCTACCTTGCAATTACCGTCTACAAGAAATTTATCAATCGGTTGTGAACTTTAGTCCCGGTGAATTTAACCTTCGTTTACGCAGATACCACCAAAGCAAATGCGGATGATAGATATGGAACCTGTCCGATTGCGGGTCACCTATCAATACAAATCGTTCATCCCTTTCGAATTTCGTTTGTATTGGGAGGCTGCCATGGTAACCAATGTGTTACCAGTTCTGACTCTTGATGCAAGTTCTTGGATTTCAGGTTTGTATGAGTCAATCCGTTGGGTCAGATCCCCGTAGCAGCGCAGCTGAGGCTTGGGTCATTTACTGCGGATACGAGAACAGTGGCGTGAGCGTATAGAGTCAGGTACTTCGCACTCGGTCGAGAAGGTCGGAGACAAGAATGTCCTGCGCGGCGGACTCAAGATACTTCCAGTCCATATTATTGCGATTGAGCTTCACAATCCTCGAAACATCGCCCACTGCCGCTCAGACACTTCGCCGCCTGCCCGATACCAATCCAACTTCGCCAGGAGAATGTCTTCCACCGAAGCAATCGGAACATGCACACAATTTTCCGTTGTTCCTAGTTGGCAGCAGGTTGCGCGAGAGAATGCAGACTCATCGAACCGCCGACCGCGACTGACGAAGATATCCACTTTGAAACTTGTAGGCAAATGAATCAAGTTAAAAGCCGATCTGCGCTGAACAGCATTCCGCATCGCAATATCGCTCGCATAGTACTCGTTAGCAACCGTCTCTAGAATCGTCGGTATGTGCTTTAACTCGATATCGGCCACGATATCAACATCCATCGTACTGCGCATTGCACCATGGTAGGAGCTGGCCACACTGCCGCCGATGAAGTATCGAATTTGCAGTGTATTAAACAAGACTTGAATCGTCTGAAGGGCGCTAATCAAGTCTTCACTGTTATCCATCGGTGCCTACTGTTTGGTATTGATTTACTGCCGTAGCCAGTTCTTTTCCGTAATTCAATTCGATGAAAGCGATATCAATTTCTCGCTGTGTAAGTCCGGGATTGTTTCGCGCAATGGCTGCCTTGCATTCGCGAATCAGCCTACTCGACATTCGTAGGGTCTTCGTAACACGCTCCGCTGGCGGCATGCGGCGTGTTAACTCAATTAGCACGTCCTCTGCATCGGAGCTAGTGTCAGTCGTATAGGGGTGCATTGATTTTCTCCTGCTCTGCAATTCTACACCGCTGTGTAGTCATTTTCCAATTCTCAGGGGTTAGATCGTTTAACCCGTACGCCGAAGGCTAGGCCCGCGCCGTTGGATTCGTCAGCGCAATAATCTCATTCGTTTACTTGCGCGTCGAGGTTCTTGTCTGAAGCCTCGATCGCACCGCTCAATGCCTCGGACTTCCCGGGCGACGAGATTAGCGGCTGTACGCCTAGCCTTCGGCACACGGGCTAAACGATCCCGCGCCTGACCAACTACATCGATCGAGAACTAGTGCCAGCGCATACTATCAAGCCAGCGTTTTCTTCAGCGCCGACTTTCGGGCGACCAAGCCGGTAACCAGACGCCCGGCAGAATACCACACTACGGCCCCCAGCGAACTACCCAGCAGATACGACACCTGCTGCCACATGGTCCAATCAGCATTTAAGTGAAAGGCTGCAAACAGACATCCAATCGCTGCCGCACCGAACCAACTCAAACTGTCCCAACGTTGATTCTTGGATCGCAGTACAACGGCAACCGACAACAGCATCGACGACAGAATAACCGGCAAAGCAATCAAGCTGTGCAGAATGCCATCCATCCATTGGCCATGGTCATGTTCCCCTGCCCCAATTCCTCCATGGCCTGGATGGGCCAACGCAATGGCTGGACAACCCACCAGCAAGAAAGCCAGAGCAGCGAGACGAACCGAAGTCGAAACGGAAAGGGAACGCATAATGAACTGCTTTTCTAATGTGCGAGAGGGTTGTGAAGGTGGGTCGAATGATACCAAAGTCAGCCGATCGGTCACAAGTGCACTCGTTTCGCTAGCAATGACTCCCTACTACCGGGCGAAATCCAGAGCTTGGGTTGCCACCTGAAAGTCGGTTCAGTTAGTAAACTAACGTGTTATCCCTAGAGAGGGTTGGATTTCCCTTGACGCTTCCATCCCCTTTACCTAGTATCCGCCAGCCCATAGGAACTCCTCGCGCCTTCGTTTTTCGATTCGCGATGTCAGGGATGACTTACTGGGCCATGTAGGCAATAAGACTTGCGAAAGTGATCTCACACTTGAGCTTTCGCAATCATTCGCCGCATGCCCTCCATGTTTACTTTTGGCACAGGTTGGGAGCACGGATGCTTACCAAAAGTGTAATGCTTTGGATCGGATTATGGTTGGTCTGCGTTTCAGCGGCCTATGCTCAAAATGCGCCTGCAGCGAATGAGAACCGCGCCGCCATATATTCTCTAAAGCACAAATCTGCTGGCGACGCGCACGCAGTCTTAGCACCTTTATTGACAAATGCTGAAGACGTGACGTTGTCGATTGATCCTGCCAAAAACAGACTCGTACTGAACGGACCTAGCTGGGCTCATGACACTGCCAAACAAGTATTAGCTACCTTCGATCAACCACTGCTCCCCCCCGCCCAAAACGCTGACGCCCCTTGGTCGCTGAAAGTCTATCAGTGCACTGCAGCCGATCAGAAAACGATCCAAGCCAAACTCCAAGAATCATTCCCCAACACTCAATATGCGCTCAGTGTCAACACAGCAGAACAAGTCCTCTATGTTCGCGCGTCGGAAGATGTGCATCAAAAATTATCTCAATGGCTCAGAGTGATCGACTCGGTTGCAGCCCCAAGCGCTACGACCAATCCCCAACGCACGCTAGGCAACAATGTCGCAACTCCCCCAAATGCAGCGGCAATAAACAGAGCAGCCATGAACGAGGTCGATCCACCAAGTGTCGCCCCTTCCATCCGCCGACTCATCAGCATTCCAGCAGAACTGAACGAACGTTTGCGACGCGAAGTGCTTCAGTTATTGGGCGAAAAAATACAACCCGATACCACGGACCCTTCCAAGTTGCGTTTGAAAACGCCATCCGGTGTTGCCCTGATTCAAATCAATGCCAAAAGCGAATGGCTCATCGAAGGCCCGGAAAACGTCGTCGACCAGTTTCTTAAACTCGTGAGTTCCCTGATGCGTCGCGTTGTTCCTTTCGGCGAACAGCAGGAAAAAATTCTGTTGTTGCGAAGAGAAGTGCAACCACGTCTCAAAGAAATCATGACGCAACCGACAACTTCTGGCGACGGACAGCCTGCTGAGACCTCAACTCTGGATCGACAAGGTAGTCTGCTCCCCAAATCGATTGGACTCAAGCCGGTCTCTTTTGCGTCTTGGCAACAGAACAGTGGCCAACCACCAGCCACCGACGAGAAATTGCCGACGATTCCGCAGTTTGAAGGCATCGAAGTGGAAACGTTACCCGACTTGGATGCGATTATCTTGCGTGGTCGTGATCGCGAGATTAAGCAACTGGCTGAAATCATCGAGCAGTTGGAACAAATCAGTCGGCAAACTCAACCTACCATTGAACTTATCCTTTTGAATCATGCCAACTCATCGCAAGTCAACGAAGTGATCACCGATACACAGGAGAGCTTGCTCGGTGCACGACAAGGGCGAGCACAAGTCACGGCGTTAGCTAAACCGAATGCACTATTAATTATTGGTTGGGGAGAAGCCGTCAATGCACTCAAGGAGTTGATCGGTAAACTCGATCAACCCGTACAACCCGATACGCAATTCCAGGTCTTTCGTCTCAAACATGCACAAGCCACCGTGCTCCAGCAAAGCCTGTTGACCTTCTTTGCCACGCGTGGCGAATTAGGTCCCAAGATCTTATCGACGGTTGATTCACGAACGAACTCCATTGTGGTGCATGCCTCTCCGCGCGATCTCGCCGAAGTGCAACGCATCATCGAAAGCCTCGATACACCACAATCGGATATGGTACAACGAGCTCGCGTGTTCCCTATTCAAAACAGCTTGGCGTCGGATGTGGCCGCCACTTTGCAAGCCGCCATTGCTCAATCGACCACCACGGGTAGCCGAAATGCTCTGGAGTTGCTAACCCAATCAGACAGCGGTGAAGCCAAAGTGCTTTCGGGAATACTGGAAAATACGCAGATTACTGTTAATCCGCGCAACAACTCGTTGATCATCTCTGCACCACAAGAGAACTTTCCTTTGATCGAGGAGTTGATCAAACAACTTGATTCGCCGGGCATGACAGCAAGCATCAAGATTTTCCCGATTGAAAATGGCGATGCTACGAGTTTGGTCCAAACGCTCCGATCACTTCTCCCCAGCCAAGTCGGGCCCGGATCGATTACGCAGTTATCGTCCGCTCCCAGCGAATCATCGCTCGCCCCTCTTCGCTTCACGGTCGATGTTCGCAGCAACAGCATTATTGCGACCGGTTCTGAAGGTGACCTCAAGATTGTCGAAGCTTTAGTCATGCGATTGGACGAGGCAGATGTTAAACAACGCCGCAGCTTGGTATATCAACTCAAGAACGCACCGGCTACCGATGTGGCTTTGGCCATCAATGAGTTTTTACGCAACAAACGCCAAGTGGAAACTGCTGGACCTGGTTCCGACAATCCGTTTGCTCAATTGGAAAAAGAAGTCATCGTCGTTCCTGAACCTGTAGCCAATAAGCTGATCCTCAGCGCGACTCCAAAATATTTCGATGAGATTAAAGAGCTCATTGAGAAACTTGACGAGCAACCTCCTCAGGTGATGATTCAAGTATTGATTGCCGAAGTGATGTTGGGCAACGCCAAGGAATTTGGTGTCGAGCTGGGTATTCAAGATTCCGTATTATTCGATCGCAGTTTGTTAGGTGATTTGGTAACGACCACATCCACATCTCAACAATCAACTCCAGCCGGCATTCTGACCAACACACAACAGAACATTGTGGCCGCTTCAAACGAACCTGGTTTCAACTTTAACAACACCAATCCGCTGGGCAACAGCGGCTCGGGACTTGCCGTCGGTTCCGCAGATCAAGTTGGCGCACAAGGCCTGAGCAACTTTGCCGTCGGTCGTGGCAATATGGAGCTAGGTTTCGGTGGTTTAGTATTGTCGGCAAGCAGTCAAAACATCAGCATTTTGTTGCGTGCACTGCAAGAAACCAAACGCATGGATATCTTGAGTCGTCCACAAGTTTTGACGCTCGATAATCAACCTGCGTTTATCCAAGTGGGCCAACGCGTCCCTCGTATCACTGGTTCGACCGTGAATCAGAACGGCTCGCAAAACAATGTCGAACTCGAAAACGTGGGTTTGATTTTGGGCGTGACTCCGCGAATTAGTCCCGAAGGTAACGTGGTGATGGAGATTGATGCGGAAAAATCAAGCCTGGGGCCCGAAGCCGAAGGGATTCCAGTCGCCGTTTCCTTAGATGGTACCGTAATCCGCTCGCCGCGCGTCGACACGACAACTGCTCAAGCGACCGTCAGTGCCGCAAATGGTGAAACAATTATTCTCGGTGGCTTGATTACCTCATCCAAACGTCACGTGCATCGTAAAGTCCCCGTACTGGGCGATATCCCAGTGCTCAAATATCTCTTTAGCTATGATTCCGTTTCTGATCGACGCACAGAATTGCTGATCATTTTGACGCCCCACATCATTCGCTCTCAGGATGATTCGGAACGCGTAAAGCAAATCGAACTAGCGCGTATGAGTTGGTGCGCTGCCGATGTGGTGAACATTCACGGGGATATCAACTTGGCACCTCCGCCCGGTTCGATGGTTCCCGAAGATGGCGCCTGGGAAGTGATTTATCCTGATGTCGATCCACGTGGTGAAGCCCCTCGTTATCAACAATCACAACCCCCTATTGTTGAACCTGCTCCAAACAATCCGCTGCCACCACGCATGGAAGGTGCGATGGCACCACCCACTTTAGAACAACCTGTATTCCCCGCCCAATACATGGCTCCCTCACCTACCACGGAGGCGCCGCGATAATGTCTCTTGCGATGAATATCCAACGCCCAGCGATGATCGGCAACCTGCATTCGCGTGTATGGTTTGGCTGTGCTGCTCTTTGCGTACTGTTTTCCACGGTCGGCTGTCAGTCTTTGACAACCACCAAACAGTGGAATTGGCCGTGGGAATCAAAAGACAAAGAACCCCAAATCCCAGACCGCATCCTTCCGATCTGGACCGATACCATCATGCATCAACCTGGTAAGCCAGGTATTCGTGGCTTTGGTGGACGGGTCTATTTCTACGCTGGAGAAGATACCCAAGCGATCGAAGTGGATGGTGGGTTAGTAGTGTACGTGTTTGATTCCGACAAAATGGATCCGCATTCACCTTCGCCAGAAAAGAAATATGTTTTTACGCCTGAACATATGAAGAACCATATGAGCGAAGCGCCTTTGGGCAAGTCTTACAGCATCTGGTTGCCATGGGATGAAGTTGGTGGTGAAAGTCGTAGCTTGACCCTTGTAACTCGCTTCGAAGGAACCAAGGGAGGCGTGATCCTTTCGCAACCTGCGGTGAAATTCTTACCAGGCGTTGGCAAAAAAGAGTCGTCAACCTCTGCCCCACCCGATGGCACTAAACTTGCGAACGATCATTCTTCCGTTCAGCAAGCGGGTTATCAGTCGGACGGTGAGAGTATTCGCTGGACCGATCCTTCCATCAAGAGCTCGACAAAGGAAACCAGCAAACGTCGTGAGACGCAAACAATCGATCTCCCGCCAAGCTTTTATCGCCACCTCAACAGCCCATCTGGAAGCCCCCTTGCGGATCCATTCCAGGATCAACCTCTCAAAAATCCAGCTGCCAGCCTGACTGAAAACACGGGTGATGGTGTCACCATAATCAATCCATCCCCTGCGTCAACGAACAACGATGAAACCAAAGAGGTCGCCCCAACGCAAAGCGATGACATGGCACCTCAGAGCGTCAACTCACTCCTCCGTTATCCGTTTCGACATATACCCGGCAGCGAAGGCAGTTCGACTACCGGGTCTATGGAAACCACCGTCTCACACACACGACCCAACCGCCGCGAGCCGATGAAAGGTGGTTGGATTGAAGGTCTACCGAAGACACCTAGAACACCGTGAGATGTTTTTCGAAGCACTCTTCTTATAGCGCTAACGTTTCGGTCAATCGATCTAACATATTGGCTGCGCCGATCAAATAAACGATCTCCGCAACTTGCTGGTCGTTAAACTTCTGCCGCAGGTTTTCGATGTCGGCATCGGTAATCCGCTGCGGATGTTCTGTTAGCTTGATCGTAAATTGGCGAACCATTTCTTCATCCGTCGTCAAACCTTCTCCCCGGTCCAAACGTTCGATATCACTCTCCGTCACACCGGCCTGCTGCAACCGCTGGTGAGCAAACCGCAGCGTCGTTGATGCGATGTTATGACGAGCAGATGTCCAAGCGATTAGGGCTTTAACTTTCGGTGAGAGATGCCCTTCGTTATTCATGGACTGAATAGCATCCCACTGACGTTTGCCAACTTCAGGAAAGGTCGCTAAAGCCCGTTCCCAATTTTCGATCTTCACATTGGCGTCGGTGATCGCCAACATCTTTCTCGCAGCTTCTTCGGAAGGAAGTGCCACGCGTGGTTTACGGGATTCATTTTGTTTCAGCGTCGCCATTGCCTCTGCATAGCTTGGCAACTTACGATTTGCAGCATGAGGATCGGCTGCCGCCAAACCACCCGCTTTGCCTTGAAATTCCGCATCAACAGGCGTTAAGAAATCGATGCGTTTTTCGCGCATGATCTCATCTTGCGGCAAACCTAAGGCATCGGTCCATCGATTGACGCTATTGAACATCGCGATCGTATACACCAGTTCGATAATTTGCGGATCGGTAAGTTCGGGTCGCAGATTCTCCACATCTTGGTCTGTCAATTGATGGGGAGTGAGTGTCATCGCTTTGGCAATGGCAGCTCCCTTTCGCACCATCGGGTCCAACTGACTCCAGTCGTAATCGAGCCAAGCGATCTGCTTGTCGCTTAAACCGGAATCATGCAACTTATGTTCCTGATGTCCCAAGCAGTAATGACAATTGTTTCCGCGAGACACAACCCAAAAGCATTGCGTTTTGAACACATAGGTGAGTGTCATCGCTGGATCGTTACCGAAGTCAGCAGCAAACCACGCTGCTGGCAAATAGGTTCGGCGAGCCAAACCGTTGTTGACAACCGGGCGTCCGTTGTTGGCCGCTGCTGCATTTGGATCAACCTTGGGAAGTGGCAAACGACTTTTGCGACTCTTCAAGTTCTCCAGAAGCTGCTTCATCTCCTCACGATTTTTGGGAATCGGCTTGGGATCCGTTGCGACAATAGCTGACGTCTTCTCATCGGTTGGAATCAATTCGTGTGCGGTTGCCGTCGGTGACAATAACGTGGCAATCAGCAACGCGATGTTTGTCCGTTTGGCGACAACCATGCTCCATTTCGTATGATGCAAAATAGCTTTTTTCATGGTCTGTGTTCTATGACTTCCTAAAAATGGTAATCACCGGATTGGTACCAACGACATAAACCTGTTCTTTTTTGACTTCTTTCCCTTTGGCGTTTTTCAGCGTCAATTGCACGGTGTAGTGGAGATTCACGCCATCGTCGAAGGGATTCGGTTGTACCTGATAAGCGATCAGAGTAGCCTTGCGCTCCCAATCGTCATCAACGGCAATCACAGATGGTTGGGCCGTTTTTAAGTCAGCCGCTGTACCACCCGTCTTCCATGTCTCCAACATCTTCTCCAATGACTGGAGGGCCGTTTGGCTGTTGGAAGGTTGGGGTGAGCTAGAGCAACCCACAAAAGTCAACAATACGAGCATGCACGTACAAATGTACGTAATGCGAGACAACATCTTTCACCTCACAGATGGATGGTCAGATAGGCAACACGAGCTTCATTGACAAGTCGCACCTACAGGTTGGTAGATGCGACTTATCAGACAAAAGCACGAATTGCAGTTAATCTGTGAGACCTGAAAGAACTTCGCCACCTTGGCGAGTACCCATGCCGCGCCAGAGCTGCAGATCAACGGTCTGAGCAGTGAACTGCACAGAACCATCGCACAACAGCACCTGAACACCGCCTGGGTGTCGGCTACCGGCCGTCGTCATGATGCGTCCTGGGGGATACATACACGAACGAGTGTTGGGTGGAGCGATGTGATAATACATCGTGGTGGAATGGTAGGCCCACAACCATGGTGCGCCTACGTTCGAGAAACCTTGCTTGCTCAAGTCGTTCACGTCCACGGCAAAGCAATCGTTCACCGCTTGATCCATAGTCGCGGGGAATGTACCTGGACGGAACGTGTCGGAGTTGGCAGTAGCCAATCCATTGTTACCATCACCCAACAATTTTTCCGAGAACGCTGCGGTGAAGCTGAGCCCGTCCGTAATATCTCGCGAACCGACACGGCTGTCGCGGAAAAATACGCCGGTAGGAGGCAACAAGCCGAAGTTCGGATCCGACGGATCGGTTGGAGGAGCCCCAGCCATCAAGCTGGTACCTGCGTTTCCGTAATAGTTGTTCTTTCCACCTAACGCAGCGGGCAAATTGCCAGAGACATCCGAAGGACAGAGATAGGTTGAGATATTCTGCATACGTGCCAGGTCGTTGTTGGGATGGTTGTAGGCATAATTGAAGTCGACCAACACGTAAGAATTTGCTTGCTCAAGATAAGGCAACAAACGAGCGTGAACTGAAAGACCAGTAGACCAAGCTCCCGCCATGTTGCCTGGTGGAAATCGCTTGTAAGTAGATTCATAGTTGTGCATGGCCAAACCAATTTGCTTCATATTGTTGGCACATTGCATGCGGCGAGCGGCTTCGCGAGCGGCCTGAACCGCAGGCAACAACAACCCAACCAATATTCCGATGATGGCGATGACCACCAAAAGTTCAACCAACGTAAAACCAGATTTGACTCCGCGCGGAGCCGAGGATTGATTAGCGCGCATAGAAAACATCCACACATAAAAACAATAGAAACTCAGTAAACCAACAAGATGTGGTTACGAGTTGCGTGGAGGTTCTTCCAGAGATGCAGGGAACCCTGCTAAAGTGCCAAGTTCATCGGAGCTCAACCAATCACTTGCAGGAATGGGCCATACAACCAGGGCCCGTTCGGATGAACTCATGGCAACAGTGATATTGCGATTTAATTCAATCACACCTACCCCATCCAAATTCTGCTGATTTGGTGATTGTTGGCATTGGGGTCCTTGGCAGCGCGGTGGAAGCGGATTGGCGATGGCCCGCATTTCACCATCTTCGTAGATATAAATCTGAGCAATTTCGGCCTTAGGTTTGGAATCCAAGATCTCCGATATCGCGTTGGGCTGATAGCCATGATGGTAATCGCGATACCAATCTTCTCCAGGAGCATGACAGCCAGCAACGGCTTGACTACCGGCACCAACAAACATTCCCACTAACGCGGTAGCAAGCAGTACACCGTATGCCAGCCAGCGACTTCGCGCGCAAGCAGAAACGCAACGGCGATAAACCGTTCGTTCTTTGTCTTGGCGAATTAGATCAAGCTTGGATGTCATATCGGTTTCATCAACTGCTGCCAGCCTATAGCCAGCGACCATCGAGTAGGGCTCGAGGCGTCACAAGAGTCAATTGGGAAAAGATGTCGAGAAAAGGAGACACTCTTTCAATAGTATCGGCGAAATTGTCGCAGGTCAAAAGAAAATGGACCCGGTGAAGGGTCACCGGGCCCATTTTCTCCATTTTTCTAGGGAAACTGCGGATCAGGATTTGCCTGTCCCGCCGAGCAAATCGCGTCACCTTCGCGAGTTGCTCGACGACCGGATAGATGGCGTTTTCTCGCGGCATTCGGCGGCGTAAAATCACCACAAGCCATTGGTAAACAACAACTTACAGCAAAATGTCGTCACCAAAAAACTCACCCAAATCACTCCGTTTTTTTCTTGCGAGCCGCCTCGAATTCGTCTCCAGGCGTCCATTGGGGCATTTTGGGTTGGTTGGCAATCTCGCAAGTCGCGTAAAACAGCAACTGATTATCCTCAATCGCGCCGCTCAGGTCCCAATCGTCCCGATATTCGTCACTTGGTTGATGATAGTGTTTTTCAACCCAAGCATCGGTCTGTTCCTTCCCCCAACCTTCTGGTTTCCCGACAATTGCCAAACCTGAGTGAAGGTAAATGCCCGGCACGCCCACCTTGGCCAAGCTGAACTGATCGCTGCGATAGTAATAACCACGATCGGGGAAATGGTCTGGAGTGATCACACGCTTTTGCCACTTCGCAATCTTTCCCAAAACCTCATCGAGTTCGGATTTACCCAAGCCGATCACGTTGATGTCTTTGCTTCGTCCAAGAAAATTCATGCCGTCGATGTTCACGACAGCGGCCATCTTATCGACTGGCCAAGTAGGATTTTCAGCGAAGTACTTCGAACCCAACAAACCTTGCTCTTCGGCTCCCACAGCCGCGAAGAGAATGGTCCGCTTCGGCCTTTCGGGCAACATAGAAATAGCTTTCGCGATGTTAAGCAAGCTTGCGCTGCCTGATGCGTTATCGATCGCACCGTTGTAGATGTTATCCCCTTCCGCATTGCGCTCGGCGGCTAAACCTAAATGATCATGGTGCGCCATCACTACCACAGCTTCTTCTTTGAGCTTTGGATCGCTTCCTTCCAAAACACCCAACACGTTTGCCGTATCTTGTTGACGCACGATACTCTTGAGTTGCATCGACAGCTTGCTGCCGAGTGGCACAGGTTTGAATTCACGCGTCTCTGCTTGTTTGCGCAATTCATCCAAATTGAGATCACCAACTTCGCAGATTTTCTTGGCCGCATCTTCGGTGACCCAGCCTCGCATCGGCATGCGTGGGCCACTGCTCTTGGCTAATTCAAACTCTTCGCCCGTCCAAGAGGTTTGAACCACTTGAAACGGATAACCAGCTGAAGGAGTCGTGTGGATGATGATGGCACCAACAGCACCTTGCCGTGCAGCGCTGTCATACTTGTAGTCCCAACGTCCATAATAAAGACGCTTCTTACCTTCGAAGATGCTTGGGTCGTCGGCAGGGTCGTTGTTCATCATCAACAACACTTTGCCCCGCAGATCAACACCTTTGTAATCGTCCCATTGGAATTCTGGAGCGACGATCCCGTAACCTACAAACACAACTTCGGCATCATTGAAGCCAGCGGTGTCAGTGGCCAAACCATTGGTGGCGATATAGTCGTCGTTGAATTTCAACGATAGGCTTTTGTTTGCCCCGCGAAATTGAATTTCGGATGGACATTTGGTAGTAACACCCACCAGCGGCACGCTTTGGAACCAAGTGCCATCGCTACCGGCTGGTTTCAGCCCCAACATTTGAAACTGGGTTGCGATGTAGGCTTGGGCCAATTGATCGCCACGCGATGCGGGACCACGCCCTTCCAACAAATCGTCTGACAAATATCGGATATGAGCTCGTTGAGTGTTTTCGTCAATCAACTTCGAAGTAGCTTGCGTTGTTGGATCGGGTTCCCAATCTTGGCCGCGCACTACACCCGCTCCACCGGGTAAATCAACACCCAAAATGCCTGATGCGAACGTTGTGCAAATGCACAATCGTTTCAACCAACTCACTTGGCGCTGCAGGGTCATAATCACTCGCTTTCTCTATGAAACAATGCCAACCAAACCGTGGGCCCATTGTGGCATATCTTGCTCGCGGAGTGAAGTTAGCGCTTTCGTTTCGTCATCGTTTAGCCCGTTGCCGTAGCGAATGCGAAGGCTAGGGCTTCATCCGCTGGACGTGCATTATCGGTACACGCATTCCCACAACGGCCGCAGGTCGACGCCCAGTGGGCGTGTGGAAATGCGTGTACCAGTGGCGGGTCCAGCGTATGATGCCCTAGCCTATCGGCTACGGGCTAAACGAAGCACACAGACAGAACGACTCAGCGGGCGATTTCAATCGTCACATCGACAGAGCCTTGATTGTCGCTCAAAGAGGCGGAGGGTTCATTGATCCGCAGCAACAATACGCCATCCTGCTTGGCAACATGTTTCAATTTGGAACCAACGGACAAAAGTTCTGTTGAAGGACCGCTCACCATTTCACCGTTCGCATCGCCCCGCGCAATGAGACCAACCACTTTCCCCAATGGTTGCCCACCAAAATAGTCGATTGTGATTCCTTCCGGTTCACACCACCAAGGCTCTGGATCGGAACCAATCTGATAACGCCCCTTCGCCTCGATCGTGATTTGATCCCCTTCTTTGATGCGTAAGCCACTATCTTGCCAACCTCGATCCACCTTCAAAGCAAAAGTGGCTGATGAACTCTTTGGGTCAGTCATGGATTGAAATAAAGGGATATCTCTTTCTACATCACTTCCATAATCGAGCTGTTGGATCCAGGCATTCCAACTGGTGGACAGTTCTTCCCAATGAGGTCGAAGTTGCGACAACAACTTCGTGGTAAGCGAATCAATATTACCTATTTCTGCTTTTTGCAATTTGCGCATTGCTTCTGCGCTGCGTGGATGATTCTTCAGAAACCAGATCGCAGCCCAGCTCCACGCATACGCTTCCACTTGTTGGTGGGCCGTAGGTCCGTAACGCAGGACACCTTCCAATGTCGGAGCTTGTTGGGTGCCGCGTTGTTTCTTAATCAACAACAATCGCCCCCAATATTCAAAGCCCTCGCGACGATCGGGGAACACATCCAGTTTGAGTTCTCCGTTTCGCCATTGATGTGTTGCTAACTTTTCTGCCATGCCTTCCATATACCAGGGCGGCCCAGGATTTCCTAAGCCGCGTGTCATGAACCAATGCGTACCTTCGTGGAGCATCAAGTGCCGTCGATAATAATCGCTCGGTTGTTCCATGCACCACAGTCGATCTTCGAGCTGATATCCGTTGACAAAGGGTGGCAAGTTGACAGGAAAATAACCGGCTTGCTGAAATCGATTTCGATCGCCAATCAAATAACCAGTGCAAGTCCAACCGCTCCATTCCGACTCGTCCACTCCAAAATATTCGCCCCACATCGGCATCGCCGCATCGAAAACAACAGGCAGCTCTCCGATGGCTTCGGTGTGGGGTAGGTCGGTGACGAGTGTGAGATGCTTTCCTTTGTACTCGCGAAAACCGTTCGGGTTGCTCGTGGGCTGCAGGGAGCGGGCCTGGGGCGAATCGTCGCTATTTTGTGCCCACCCTACGTTTGTCAGCGTGCAGCAGACCACCACGGCGATCACCCCGAAACGGAGCATCACCAAATTGCAGAAAAATTTCGCTGTGGAGATATCCAACACCCCTGGCAAGCTCCTGGTAGAGAAAAGAAATACTCTACTTTTGTGGTACCATTTCGCCCGAAACGGGCAATCTATCTTAGAATGATACTCCAGGGAGAACCGGAAGGCCCCCTTCTGGTTGCCAAAATTGTACCAAGGACTGCTTCATGACGGAAACTCAGCCCAATTTTAACGGTTTGCGCATCGCCTCCTTTGAGAGCCGCCGCCGAGACGAGATGCAGCGGATGATCGAAAAATTTGGCGGGATTCCGTTCGTAAGTCCATCCTTGCGAGAAGTTCCCGTCGCCGAGAACCGTGAAGCAATCGATTTTGCCTACCAAGTGATTACGGGCCAAATCAACATCGCCATTTTTTTGACGGGCGTTGGTTTCAAACATCTCCTCACCGCCATTGAAAAACATCTCGACAAGCAACGTTTCTTGGATGCGTTGTCGGATATTGTCACCATCGTGCGTGGCCCCAAGCCGGTGGCTGCCATGCGCGAAGTTGGGATCACACCCACGTATCGCGCAGCCGAACCGAACACCTGGCGCGAAGTACTGCAATTGATCGATCAACAAGTTCCTGTCGCCAATCAAATTGTCGGGCTGCAAGAATATGGTGTTACCAATCGATCGCTTGTTGCTGGACTGGAAGCCCGTGGCGCTCAAGTGGCTACAGTTCGCGTTTATCAATGGGAGTTGCCCGAAGATACACAACCTTTGATTGCCAATGTACGCGCGATTGCTGCTGGCGAACGCGATGTGTTGATGTTTACAAGCGCTCATCAAGTCGTCAATGTGCTCCGCGTGGCCACCGAGCTCAATCTCGAAGAGACATTGCGCTATCAATTGTCGCAATGTGTGGTAGCCTCGATCGGTCCTACCACTTCCGAAATGTTGCAGCAACTCGACTTCCCAGTAGACCTAGAGCCTGAACATTCTAAGATGGGACATTTGGTCCTCGATACTGCTACACGTGCCCCAAATTTACTTATGGGTAAGCGACGATTGGCTAAGCCGTTTGCTCGCCCTCAAGGAGCTCATGAATTGTCCGCTGATTTGACCTCGACCGACCGCACTTACCTTGATAACCCGTTCATGCAAGCTTGCCGATTAGAGGCTGGCTCACACACACCAGTGTGGTTGATGCGTCAGGCGGGACGGTACATGTCCGAGTACCGTGAAGTCCGTTCCAAGATATCCTTCCTTGAATTATGCAAAAACGCCGATCTCTGCGCAGAAGTGATGGTCACTGCGGTCGAAAAAATCGGTGTTGATGCGGCGATTATCTTTTCCGACTTGCTCCCGATCCTCGAACCGATGGGATTACATTTGGAATTCGCTGCCGGTGATGGCCCCGTGATTCACAATCCCATTCGTCAAGCGAGTGACGTCGATCGAATCAGCGAACTAACTTCGATGGCACCACTGCAATATGTTGCCGACACAGTTACCAAGACGCGGGCCTCTTTACCTCCACGCATTCCTGTGATTGGATTCGCCGGTTCACCATTCACTCTCGCCAGTTACATGATTGAAGGTGGATCAAGTCGGCATTATGCGAACACCAAACGATTGATGTATGCCGATCCAGGTGCCTGGGATGTTCTCATGCGCAAACTCGCGCACTCCATCGCCTTGTATCTCAACGCACAAATCGATGCCGGCGCCCAGTGTGTTCAACTGTTTGATTCCTGGGCAGGTTGCCTATCGGTTTATGACTATTCGCAGCAGATCTTGCCATACATGCAGATCATCTTGGACCGCATTCAACCACGCGTCCCCGTCATCAATTTCGCGACTGGCAATCCCGCTCTTTTACCTTTGCTAAGAGGTGATCGACGCACTGTGGTAGGTATCGACTGGCGCGTGGAACTTGACGACGCTTGGAAAACTGTAGGTTACGACCATGCAGTGCAAGGGAACCTTGATCCCACAGTTTTATTGTCCGATCGAGCCACGATTCGTCATCACACTGAACGAATCTTGAAGCTCGCGGGTGGCCGAGCAGGACATATCTTCAATCTTGGGCATGGTATCTTGCCAAATACACCAGTAGAGAATGTCCAATACTTGGTCGAATTGGTTCACGAACTGAGCGCACGTTAGGCCACCCAATAAAGAACCGAATCAAGGAGTCTAGACGATGGTAGTAGCGATTCTCGTAATCATTATTGCAGTGATCGTCGTAACCGTGATTGTCGCCAGCGAGAAGGCTCGCCAGAAAAGACAAGAAGGTATTGCAGCATTCGCCGCGGCACATTCTCTTGAATTTCAACCCACCGCTATACCGGAATCTTTGGGAATCTACGCTCCGTTCCCTCTTCTAAACAAAGGTCGAAGCCGCACCGTCACAAACGCTGTCCTAGCCGATACTCAAGACACCACCGCCAGAATGTTTGACTATCGCTTCACGACCGGAGGAGGTAAGAGCCAACAAACTCACCACTTCTCCGTCGTTTATTTCAAAAGCGAATTGCTAAAGCTACCTGAATTCTCTCTTACCCCCGAGAATTTCTTTCACAGCATTGGTCGAGTTTTCGGCATGCAAGACATCAATTTCAACAGTCATCCGAAATTCTCTGCGGCCTATCTGTTGCAGGGAGCTAATGAAGAAGAGATTCGTAAATTCATGACCGACAAGCGGTTATCGGAACTTGAGAAGTACCAGAATCTGTCGATCGAAGCGAGTCAGTCGCGCTGCCTCATCTACCGTACCGTTCCAGTGCAACCTGCCGATTATCCCCAGTGGCTACAAGAATCGTTTAGCATTTTCAGCGTGTTGTGCGAAGTGGCTGAATAATACGGCTTATGGAGTTTGCCCATGCAACACGTCATACTCTGTGCAGTCGGCAGCGCGGGCGATGTCCACCCCATTCTTGGTTTAGGAAGAGCCTTACAACAACGGGGCTGTCGAATCACGTTTCTGACCGCTGGCTACTTCAAGACACAAGCGGAAAAGGCAGGCTTTGAGTTTGTCGATACGCTGCCGAATTGTGATTTCCATTCGATGCTGAATGATCCCCTGATTTGGCACGCTGTCCGCGGAACGCGCAAAGTCATGGAACTTGCGGTCAAGCCTATGCTTCGCACCATGTATGAAGCGATCGAGAAACACTACGATCCGCGAACCACCAAAGTCGTAGCTTCCACATTGGCCTTCGGTGCTCGAGTGGCTCAAGAAAAATTGGGCATACCTTTAACAACGATCCATCTCTCCCCTGCTCTGTTCCGCAGTCAGTTTGAAGGGCCACGCTTACCGAAAGTCTGGGTACATCGCGGTCCAGCTTGGTTCAAACGATTTCAATGGTATGTCGCGGACCGTTTTGTTATTGACCCCATGATCACTCCTTGGCTCAACGCCTTTCGTGGCTCACTGGGTCTAACACCAACCCAGAGAATTTTTAAGGAATGGTGGAATTCACCGGAGCAAGTGTTAGCTTTCTTTCCCGAGTGGTTTGCCGCCCGTCAACCTGATTGGCCAAGTCAAACAAAACTGGTTGGCTTTCCTTTGTACAGCGAAGAAGGGTTGACGGAACCATCGTCTGGTTTGGTCGAGTTTTTACAGTCTGGCCCCAAGCCCATCGCCTTTACACCAGGCTCAGCAAATCTATTCGGGCATCAGTTCTTTCGTGTCGCCGCCGAAACCTGTAAACAGTTGGGGAAACGGGGTATTTTGTTGACTCGGTTCGGCGAGCAAATTCCGCACGATCTTCCGCCGCAAGTTAAGCACTTTGAGTTTGCACCCTTTCGTTGGTTATTGCCGCAAGTCGAAATGCTTGTGCATCATGGCGGTGTTGGGTCGATGTCCCAAGCGATGGCGGCTGGCATACCGCAAATCATTATGCCGATGGCCTTCGACCAAGTGGACAACGCGTATCGAGTTGAAAAACTGCGAGTCGGTGGGAGCGTGGCCCGCGAACGATTTGAAGTGCCTCGTTTGGCTGCCAAGATCAGTGCACTTCTCAACAATTCAAACACATTGAGACAATGCACGCAGATCGCGGAACGAATTTCGCACGAGAACGCCCTCGCGACAGCCTGCGATACCATTCTTGAGCAGAAACCGTCAAACCGCAGCTGACACCGGCAGCATGCAACGGATCAGACCAGTACCACATCAGGCATAGAACACTGCGTCAGGAATGCTCTCCACAAAATAGCAACCTTTGTCGTGCATTCCCCATATAGAAATGTTTTGGATGGTGAAATTGTAAAGCCCCTTCACCTCGGGTGGATAGTCTTTGTACTTTTCACCTGCGAGGATCGACAAACAGGCTAGAGGGACTTCTGCTTCGCTTAATTGCTCGTACGTAATCGGATGGAAGTGGATACCAGGGAGATCAATTGGATAACGCCCATCATCCGTAGCTGCAAAGGCAAATTCTCTCACTTGCTCCCATTTTTCCAGAGCTCGACAAAAATCGGGATTAACGATCTTGCTCAATTGCGATATTCGGCGGCGGCGTGGCTTCGCGATCAACTCGCTCACGTCGCGCTTCGAAGAAAACAAACGCTTCATAGCGCTTTCGATCTCAGCAAGTTCCAACTCGCTTTCCGCCAGTAACTTTGCCTGTTGTAAACACTTGCGGGACACAGCTAAGTAACCCGCTTTTTGGTAATGACTTGCAAACTCCAACCATTGCGCACGGTTAAAAACCCCGGACTTACCGCGACCAAACGTGATGTCATACAACTTCTTCAGAGTCGAGAGCTTTTCAATGCGGTAGCGATAGAGTCGGTCCGTCACTAAGCCGATTTCGTTCGACAAGAACAGCAGATGATGGAGTCGAGAGTTGCCTGTAACGTCATGTCGAATCCAAGCTTCCCCCCAGGTTCTGACTTCTACTGGAACTGCATCATATTCAGAGACGTCATAACTATCAAAGACAGGGCTGAACCCCAAGATGCGATAGGAGCGAATATCGCCTTCGCTGTCAACATTTATCTCGATGGCGAGGGATGCTTGGAAATTCAACCATGCCACCCCTCCAACTTTCGATTCAGATTTTTCTACTTCTTCCGTCCACTCGGGAAATCGCAGCAACGTTTGGACCTTGGTTGTTGCGGCGATGTCTTCTCCACATTTTGCCAAGTGCATAAAGGGATATGATGAGAGCCGCAAGTTTTTCGGAAAATGATCTTGAAAGATCTGCCGCATACCTTTGCTCGTAGCACCTCGCGGCGGTGTAAGCTGCCCTCCACCCGGAAGCGAACCATCTGCTGGTCCCAGTGTGCTCACGGAAAAGCCTGATTTATAGAAACCAGCGAAAAGCATATAGAGCTCGACTCGCCACGCAACTTCTCCATCATCACGCTGCGGATGCCGAGTCCCCTGGATAATCCACGAATTTTCTGCCTCGCTTCGCACGGTGTATGCAGCCAGTCGCGATTCAACCCGATGAGCATAGATTGAGCCTAAGGTATACGCTCCAACCATTTGGTTAAGTACCGCATCGGTAATAAAAGGATTCCCACTGCTCGCTTTGACGCGAAACTCAAAGGTTGTATTCATAGTTACGTCTGACGTCATGGTCACTAGCAGAGACGATCTGTGGGATATGTTGGCTTGGTGATAGCTCCGAGTTAGAGCTACATACCACCTACGTGCGAATGCCTGCTACCAAGTGATACTTTTTGCTGGGCCAAATATCGACATCGTCCCAGCGATCCGGCAGATACTCTTCGTACCATTGCGGTTGTTTGGTCACGAGCAACAGTTGCCCGCCTGGTTTCAACGCTTCTTTAGCTGTGTTGATGAAATGTTCAGCAATACGAAAGTCTGCGAAATAAGGAGGATTGGCGACCGCCAAATCAAAACTACCTTTGGTTGCTTTTGTACCGCGACTGTTGAGTTCCGTCACAATGTTCGTCAATTGGTTGCGAGCTGCGCCAAGTTCGGTGCACTGAACGGCGCGAGCGTTACCATCGACGGCATGCACGTAGGTAGTTGCATCGCGTGTGGCCAACGCCAGTGCCACCGTTCCCGCTCCACAACCTATGTCGATCACACGCGTCTTGGGACCAATGTCGATCGCGTCAATCAATTGTCGAGCGCCTGGATCAATATGTCGATGCGAAAAAACTCCCGGTCGACTGATGGCGTAGATAAGTTGCTCTCGATCGCGAAAAGCAAATTCACATTGAAAGTTCCGTACCTTCTTCAACTCACTTTGTTTTACGGCGCTGTATACGATGGCATCCGCGAATGTGTGAACGGTCACTTTGGGAAACAACTCCCTCATCTGATCGTGCAACCACCGATCGCGAACATTATCAACCGAAGCGACCAGCCTTCCACCGATCGTTAAGCGTTGCACCATCAATTGCAGCATGTCGCGCGACAATTCCGCTTCGCCGTGAGTCAACAGCGGAAGTATGGCCAAATCAACCTTTTGCTCTTCCGGATCAGCGGAGCAATAAAGCTTCAAACGGGAACGAACTTTGGTAGTTGTGTGTTCGCTATGGAAATCAACCGCTTTGTGATACGGATATTGATCGATGAACCAGCAACCGATGTGAACCTCTAAGTTCGATTCAATGTACTGAGCTGCATTCTGACCACGACCTTGTGTGGTGCAGAGGATATGCCGAGCTTCAAATGTGCTGGCCACCTCCCAAGCTCGTATTTCGGTATCGCGCGGCGCCAACTTGGTCGCAAGTGATTCCACCTAACTATCCTTTGATAAATTCTGTTGTTCGTGTGGTCGCCCAGGAATGCAGTGCTGGAATGCCCCACAGGAATTCCGCCTTTAGCCCGATTTGTCTTGCCAGAAAATGGACGGCTAACGGAAAGGTTCATTATAGTCACAAAAAAACTAACGGCTAATGGTACGGAATTCACCATCTCTCGGTGACAGATGGTAACTTTTTCCTGCAATAGAGGCCTATCACACGACTTTGTGATTAGACTATAGCCGGGGTCGAGATTGGAATTGTATAGAAAGATTGTGCTCGATGAGTGGTTGGGATCTGATTGTCATAGGTGGAGGTGCTGCGGGACTTTGGGGCGCTGGGACGGCGGCCCAGAAAGGACTGAAAGTGCTTGTTCTGGAAAAGAACAACAAGGCAGGTCCCAAGATCTTGATGTCGGGTGGCACTCGATGCAACATCACGCATGACTGTGATTGGCGTCAAATTGTCGAGGCGTTCGGTCGCGAAGGTCGCTTTCTATCTTCGGCCCTGAATTATCTACCACCCGTCGAAGTCATTCGTACTATCGAAGCCGAAGGTGTCGCCACAAAACGTGAAGTCACCGGCAAGATCTTTCCGGTCAGCGATCGAGCGATGGATGTTCGCGATGCATTGGTACGGCGCTTGACGAACGCAGGAGCCGAACTTCGAACGGGCGTTGCCGTGAAGGATATCGCTCGCGATGAGGCATCGGGTGAATTTCAAATCAAGACCGACTTTGAATCTTATACTTCCCACAAACTTCTCGTCTGCACGGGAGGCCTTTCCTATCCAGGCTGCGGGACCACTGGAGATGGTTATCCTTGGTTACAAAAGCTAGGTCACACTGTCACACCGCTGCGACCCGCCTTAACGCCACTGGTTTCATCTATTCCTTGGCTCACAGATCTGCAAGGTATCACGATACCTGATGCGTCCGTGACCGTGGAATTGCTAAATGGCTCAACGGATGGCAAAGATTCGAAGAAGAAAGATCCGCGTCTATCGTCGCGCGGCGGTTTGTTGTGGACTCATTTTGGTTTATCGGGTCCAGCTCCGATGAATGTGTCGCGAGCCGTCTCCGATTTGCCAGCTGGTCATCATTCATCGCTACACATAGACTTGTTACCTGACAGCAAGCCCGATGATTTGCAACAATGGTTTCAAAAAGCAACTCAAACGGGAAGCCGCAACATTTCCAATGTGCTCAGCGAATTGGTCCCGAAACGAATTGCGCAGATCCTGTTGGAGATCTCTCAAGTCGTTCCCGAAAAACCGCTCGCCGAAGTCAGCAAAAAAAATCGAAACGACTTAGTGGAACGAATCAAGAACTTTGTCGTTCCCTTACATGGAACGCGTGGCTACATGAAGGCTGAAGTTACTGCGGGTGGAGTCGTATTGAGCGAAGTGAATCCGCATACGATGGAAAGCAAGTTGGTACCAGGGCTCTTTTTGGCGGGTGAAATTCTCAATCTCGATGGGCCCATCGGGGGCTTCAATTTTCAAGCGGCCTTTAGCACCGGTCACTTAGCAGGGATGAGTATGTAGTGTGTGTGCAGCAAGCTCTTCATGCTTTCGCTCACAGCTCAAAATAATCTGACCATTTTTGATGCGGTACACCCGGCCAAACAACCAGCTTGCGAAACACACCGTGGAGTTGATGTGTCGTCTGTTGCGCGCGACGTACGGTGTCCGGCAAGCCCTTCATACTTTCGCTTACAGCTCAAAATAATCCGCACCTTTTTGACCCGGCCCACCCGGCCAAACAACTAACTTGCGCAACACATCGTGGAGTTGATGCGTCGACTGTTGCGCGCCCCACCTGTACATCAACTCCACGGTGTGTTCCGCTCGTCGATTATGGACGTGTGAAATCACGCAAGAATAGACGAATAACGCGCTGGTATACCGTTTTATGAAAATCGCTTCACACACCCTACATCACCCTACAATGAGGGTAGGCTAGTGACAAACGGGATAGGAAGCATTACTCTAATAGTGAACATTCCTTCCTCGCATTTTTGGAGCCCACACCTCTATGAGCCGCATCCTCTGGGTATTCACTCTTCTTTGTTTTGGTTTTGCGATCCCTTCTATGGCACAAGAACTTGATCCGGCCATTGCGTCTGATCCTGTTAAGATGTTTGAACCGAGACAGTTTGCGGACGAGCAAGGAAATGTTCTCAAATACCGTCTACTCAAGCCAGCCAACTACAATGTGAATCGCAAATATCCGTTGGTCATTTTTCTGCATGGGGCCGGCGAGCGAGGTGATGACAACAAAGTGCAACTCGTTCACGGTATGAAAGATTTCTTGGATCCAGAGCGACGAAAGAATATGGCTTGTTATGTAGTCGCTCCACAATGTCCTACAGGGAAGAAGTGGGTCGAAGTCGATTGGTCGGCCCCTTCGAGCAAGATGCCAGAGCAAGCCAGCGACTCGTTAGGTCTAACGATCAAGCTCGTTCAATCGATGATTGAGACTGCAGCCGTTGATCCGAGTCGAATTTATATCACGGGACTTTCGATGGGTGGTTATGGAACATGGGATGCCGTCGCGCGATATCCCGACATGTTCGCGGCTGCCGCACCGATCTGCGGCGGTGGTGATCCTGCAACGGCACCTCGATTCACTCATGTCGCTCTATGGGCTTTTCATGGTGACCAAGATCAAGCGGTGAAAGTAGAACGATCCCGTCAAATGATCGAAGCTCTCAAAGAAGCCGGCGGCGAACCCAAATACACCGAATATCCTGGAGTGGGCCATGATAGTTGGACGGCAACCTATAAGAATCCTGAATTCCATGATTGGCTTTTCGCACAACGCCGCGTAAAACCAAAAGGAAAGGAAGAAGCTGAAGAATCGGGTAGCGATCAATAAATTCAGCTTGAGCGTCTCGACTAAGTTCACACCTTTAATGTTCTATTTGTATGGCGATTGCGGCGAGCCCCTATTCCGACCTAGATCCAACACATCGGGCAACTTTGTACCCGATGTTAGGCTATGTTCATCGAGATGGTGATCATTGGCGTGTGTTGGCGCAGGGTCGTTTCTATCGCCATACTCCGTTAACCTTATCGAAACGGTTGTTGATTCGCGGTCTGCGCCGAGTCATGAACGTACCCCATGAGCAGTTTCACGAAGAACTCTTTCATCGCAGATTGGAAGGTTTCTTAGCTGCAGCAGAACCAGGACGTCGAGTGGTTTTGAAGGTGGGTGACGAGCTCATTCCGCTGAAGAAAAAAACGCGAGGAAGCGGTTTATTTCAGAGCACCATTGAACTCTCCCATCGTTCGATTCAATCGCTAGCACCTGCGGCGATGGAGCGAGATACTCGCATCGATATCGGATTATCGCTCGATCCGAGCCACAAACATCAAGCGGCCATCTCTTCGCCTCTGTATTTGGTGGCCCCGAGAGGCATCAGCGTGATCAGCGACATTGATGACACGATCAAGAACACGAACGTGACTCAAAAGAGAGCGATGTTGGCGAATACTTTCGTTTATCCTTTTCAAGCGATTGAGGGAATGGCGGAAGTCTATCGGCAATGGGGAGCGGACGGAGCGTTCTTTCATTATGTATCGAGTAGTCCGTGGCAGATCTTTGATTCGCTGGACCATTTCTTTGAGCAGCATGAGTTTCCGGAAGGCAGTATGCACTTGCGTTGGTTCCGGCTGCGTGATGAGATACTGCGGAAGTGGCAACTGCTAAGACGACGCGGGAAGTATGCCATCATCGCGAACTTGATGAAGCGTTATCCGCAGCGGCAGTTTGTGTTGATCGGTGATAGCGGCGAGCGCGATCCAGAAATTTATGCCAAGATTGCGAAGCGGTTTACCAACCAAATACCGTTGGTGGCAATAAGACAAGTTGCTGACAAGCCGTTGGACGGTAAACGTTGGAGAAAGGTTCTTCAAACGAGCCGTCATACGCCTTACATCACGTTCGAACACGCCCACCAACTACCGAATCTCACCGCACTTCGTTCCATGACTTAGTATCGGGCTCAACTCTATTCTATCCCTCGCGGATCGTTTAACCCGTACGCCGTAGGCTAGGCCGGACAGGATTTTCCCTCTTGCGAGACCTCGTCCTAGTACCTGGTGTCACATCAAACGTCACGACTGAGTCGCGCAGGATAGTCAGTCCAACGCACCTAGCCTCGCGATTGTTTAACCCGTACGCCGAAGGCTAGGCCGGACAGGACTCTCTGTCTTACAACATCTCCTCGCGACCACGGATGTCACATCAAACGTCACGACTGAGTCGCGCAAGATGGCAAGTCCAATGCACCTAGCCTTCGGCATACGGGTTAAACGAGCGCCGAAGGCTAGGCCGTGCAAGACTCCATCTCTTGCGAGACCTCGTCGCGACCACGGATGTCACATCAAACGTCACGACTGAGTCGCGCAGGATAGTCAGTCCAATGCACCTAGCCTGCGGCATACGGGTTAAACGATCCGCGAGGCTAGGCCGGGCAAGACTCCATCTCTTGCGGGACCTCCTCGCGACCACGGATGTCACATCAAACGTCACGACTGAGTCGCGCAAGATTGCAAGTCCAACGCACCTAGCCTGCGGCATACGGGTTAAACGATCCGCGAGGCTAGGCCGGGCAAGACTCTCCCTTTGCGAGACCTCGTCGCGACCACGGATGTCACATCAAACGTCACGACTGAGTCGCGCAAGATGGCAAGTCCAATGCACCTAGCCTACGGCGTACGGGTTAAACGAGCGCACAGACTTCGGCTCAACTCTATTCGCTCTTTTGGCCCGCATATCGGATCAGGTTATAGAACGCATCACGGGCTGCTTCGATATCGAGAGAAACGGCTACTTCCACATTCTTGCGCCATTTGCGTTGCAAGCGTTGATCCACCACGGTCATACCGCGCGTTAAATCACCCGACTCTTCGACCCGCATCGCCATCTCGACGGTCTCGAACAACGATCTATCGGTAACCATCATCACTCCCATCAGAGCTTGGAAGGCGATCGTCTCACTCCCCAGAAGTTGTCGATGCGTGCGAAAATAATGAGGAATCAGCGAATGGAGTACCTTACCGGCTCGAGTGTACTTCGCCGGCAACGAATCGATTAACTCAAGCCCAAAAGAGAGTTTGGTCGAGACTTCGAGAGGAATGAGTGTTTTGGTTGTCAGCGACTGAAGAGCGATTTCAGCCGCCGTAGGATCAAAGTGCATATTGAATTCGGCACAAGGGGTACAATCTCCCATCGCCGTTGTGGTGCCACCGACCATGATCAAACGATGAACCAAAGTGAGCAGACCTGGATCACGTTGGAACGCACGAGCAATACCCGTCAGCGGTCCCATGGCAATTAGAGTCAATTCACCTGGATTAGCGCGAATCTGATCCGATATCAGTTTCTCGCTATTCATGATGTGTTGCCGACCCATCGCTTCCCAGCGAGTATTGGCCAAACCATCGTCACCATGAATTTCCCGACCATCGAGCACCGGGGCTCCATCGGGATCCATAGCAGCACCAATTCGTGGATGACGCGGTGGATCAAGCTGCTCGATCAAGGCTTGCACATTGCGTGTACTTCGCTCAGCATCGACCGTACCCGCAGAAGCGGTGACCGCCACGACTTCGAGTCTTGGATCGAATAATGCTAGGGTTAGTGCGACGGCATCATCAATTCCTGGATCGCAATCAATCAGCACTTTCTGTGGCATAAGCCCACGCATCCTCTGGACAATCGCTGGTAGAGACTGGAAAACACCACTACTGTAAGTTAGTTTCCTCTCAGCCACTACCCCGGATACATGCTGATGATCGACGTAGCGATGGACATAGTCCGCAGCGGTCGCGACTTAGAACCGCAACAAATGCGGGAATTAATTGAACAAGTGCTAACAGGTTCAGTCCCTGCAGCTCAGATGGGAGAATTTCTGCTCGAGCTGAAAAAGAAGGGGGAATCTGTCGGAGAAATCGCGGGGGCAGCGTTGGCAATGCGCGAAAAAATGCTCCCTATTCGCTCGTGCGGAAGTGGAATTTTGGATACCTGCGGCACAGGGGGTGACGGGAGCAAAACGTTCAATATCTCGACCGCAGCCGCCATTGCTGCTGCGGCCGCCGGTGCTACCGTTGCCAAACATGGCAATCGCAAAGTGACCAGTGCCACGGGTTCGGCGGATGTTCTTCAGGCTCTTGGAATTCAAGTAGACGCAGATCGCGATGTGGTCGAGCGTTGTCTCGACGATCTTGGACTTTGTTTTTGTTACGCACCCAAGCTACATCCAGCGATGCGACATGTGGCCGAAGTCCGCAAGCAACTCAAAGTCCCCACGCTCTTCAATTTGCTGGGCCCACTCTGCAATCCAGCTGGGGCCGTGTATCAAGTTCTTGGAACGGGTCGTGTTGATCTGCAAGATAAACTGGCAGCCGCTTTACAGTTTCTTCCCATTCGTCGCGCCTGGGTGGTACGCGGCTTGGACGGGGTCGATGAAATATCGATTAGCGGGCCGACCGATGTTATCGATGTGACCCCGAATTCATGGAAGCGATTACAAGTTCAACCGTCGGACTTCGGATGTCCCGTTGCGTCGCGGGATGATTTGTTTGCCGACGATCCCGAACAGAGTGCGGCCGTTATTCGACGTGTCTTCGCAGGCGAACGTGGCGCATGTCGCGACGTGGTGGTTATCAACGCCGCCGCAGCTTTATTCGTAGCCGGCTTGGAACAGGATCTATCGGCAGCCGCACGTCGCGTTGAACAGGCGATTGATTCAGGTCGAGCCGCCGAAATTCTCCGCGAACTCGCGCGCATAAGCCAACGCGCCTAGCCTCGCGGATCGTTTAACCCGTACGCCGTAGGCTAGGCCGTGCAGGATTCTCTGTCTTGCTACATCCCGTCGCTGCGCCTGATGTCACATCAAACGTCATGACTAAGTCGTGCAGGATGGTATGTCCAATGCGCCTAGCCTTCGGCATA